>JALCCK010000095.1 GCA_022640795.1 Treponema sp. | reverse complement strand
AAGCTGATGGTTTTTTCTATGACCAGCTTACCATTTACCGTAACTGGCAGCAGCATTCCGATACGACGACGGCTATTTTTGTTCCGTTCCAGAAAAAAGAAAACTGGGGTGTTGCGGTTCGCAAGGGTAATAAGGAATTACTGGATCAGATAAATGCTTTTATTCCCGAATTTACCCGGCAGGGAGGGTTTGACCGGCTTACCGAAAAGTATCTTCCCGATGAAAAGAAAGCGTTCGACCGGCTCGGGTTTAAATGGTTTTTTGATCTTGACTGACAACCGTCTGAAATAATCTCCGCGGCGGAGTCATTGCAGGAGGAACCGTTGAAACATCGCGCGCATGCCGCTTTTTATCTGAAACTGCTCAATGCTTTTTTAGCTTCGCTGCTCGTGATTCTTCTTGTCTGGATTTCGCTTATCCGCCTTGGTATTGCGTTTAACTTCAGTTTTCTGGTCGATTTCAGAATCCGCATCGTACAGGGATTCCTCATGACGCTCGCACTGAGCGCCTGTTCGCTCTTTTTAAGTCTGCTTATCGGCATTGTCGCGGCCATCCTGCGGGAGTGCGGCATTCTTTTTCTTGAATACCTTGCTTCTATTTATGTCAACTTTATCCGCGGCACGCCGCTTATTATGCAGATTTATCTGTTTTACTATATAATCGGTACGGCATGGGGTGTGGAAAACCGGTTCGTTTCGGGAGTTCTGATACTATCTGTTTTTGAAGGAGCCTATATAGCTGAAATTATCCGGGCCGGTTTTTCTGATCTTGAAAAAACACAGCTGGAAGCAGCAAAAGCCGTCGGTTTTACCCGTCGGCAGACGGTCCGGCTTGTCATTTTACCGCAGATGGTTGCCAGTACATTGCCGCCGCTGATCGGGCAGTTTTCTTCAATTATTAAGGATTCTTCGCTTCTTTCTATTATTGCGGTCATTGAACTGACGCAGACGATGCGCGAAATATCTGCTCTTAACTTCCGGCTTTTCGAGTGCTATTTATTTCTCGGTTTTTTATATCTGGTGCTGACGCTGCCGCTTTCACTTCTGGGGAAACAGCTGGAAAAGAGGTTTTCCTATGAACATTGATCTTGAGAATCTGACGAAATGTTTCACCGTCCCCGACGGGACAATAACAACCGTTCTGAATAATTTGAATTTTTCCGACGACATAACGACGCTTGCTGTTATCGGACCGAGCGGCGGCGGTAAATCGACACTTATCCGTATTATGGCCGGATTGCTGAAAGCAACATCAGGAACCGTCCGCATCGGAACAGAAAACAAATCTCCGCAGACCGGGTTCGTTTTTCAGCAGAACGGACTATTTAAACACTGGTCCGGGTTTGAGAATATTACGATTCCGCTTGAAAAAGTACACGGATATTCACCGGAACAGGCAGCAGCCAGAGCTGCCGAACTGCTGGATCGTTTCGATTTGCTCAATGATGCGGAAAAACTTCCGATAAATCTGTCCGGCGGGCAGCAGCAGCGTATTGCAATAGCCCGGGCGGTTGCTCCGAAGCCGGAACTGTTGTTTCTTGATGAACCGACATCTGCACTGGATCCTGAATATACGGTTGAAGTTCTCGATATGATCGATGAGTTGAAAAAAAACGACGGACTGAATTTTATTGTTGTGACTCATCATATGGGATTTGCCCGTCGTGCCTGTGAAAAAACACTCTATCTTTCCGGCGGGCATATTACGGAATACGGAAATAGTGAAACGCTTTTTTCTCACCCGCAGACACCTGAACTGCAACGTTTTTTTGCTAAAATTCTCGAATGGTAATCCATTATATATTGACAGTTATCTATATAATAAGTATATTACATATAGATATATATCAATATGTATAAAGCATGCTTGCCTGTAAACTCTGTTTTACGCCCCGGCGTATTTTATAGGAGATTCAAATGTTTGACTGGCTGGATTATCTTGTGCGGCTGCTTGTCGAAAACGTGTTCGGAATTTCTGCAGCATCACGGCTCGGAGACAGCATACACTTTTTTATCTATGATTCGCTGAAAATAATCATTCTGCTCGGACTCATGATTTTTGCCGTATCATATCTGCGCAGCTATTTTCCCCCGGAACGGACCAAACGGATTCTTGAACGATTCAAGGGGATAACCGGAAATATTTTTGCCTCGCTGCTCGGTATTGTAACACCCTTTTGTTCCTGTTCGTCGGTTCCGCTTTTTATAGGATTTGTCGAAGCCGGAATTCCGCTCGGTGTGACGTTTTCGTTTCTCATTACCTCACCGATTGTCAACGAGGCTGCTTTTGCCATCCTGCTTGCCTCTTTCGGATGGAAAATTGCACTTGTCTACGTCGTAACCGGGGTTATCGTCGGTATTTCCGGCGGTATTCTGATCGGTGCTCTCCATATGGAGAAATACGTGGAAGATTATGTGTACAGTCTGCAGGCAGGCACGGCTGTTCTTCCCGAGACAACACAAAAGGACCGGCTGCTGTTTGCCGTACAGAATGTAAAAGACATTGTACGGCGCGTCTGGCTGTTTCTGCTGATTGGTATCGGACTCGGTGCGGTCATTCACGGGTGGGCTCCGGCGGAAGTTCTTGCCAGATATGCGGGCCCCGGCAATCCGTTTGCGGTAATCGTTGCCGTTATCTGCGGTATTCCGTTGTATTCGAATGCGCTGGGAACGATTCCTATCGCAGAAGCTCTTATCGCAAAAGGTATCGGGCTTGGTACGGCGCTTTCCTTTATGATGGCGACGACTGCTCTTTCTCTGCCCGAAATGATTCTGCTTCGTAAGGTTATAAAACCGAAGCTGATTGCGGCATTTATCATCATAACGGGACTTGCGGTTATTCTGGTCGGGTATCTGTTTAACGGAATTGCGGCGTTTCTCATATAACGATACACTATACCGGTATTTTACAGGAGGTCCCGTATGAACGATATCCCTGAGACACGAGATGAACAGGCGAAAATTTTCAAGGCATTCTGTGATCCGAACAGGCTGCGGATACTTGAACTGCTGAAAAAGGGAGAGCAATGTACCTGCTATCTGCAGAAAGTAATCCCGGTAACTCAGCCGACACTTTCTCATCATCTCAAGATTCTTACAGATTCGGGACTCGTCAACAGCCGTAAAGACGGCAGATGGGTGCATTTTTCGTTGAATACCGCTGCCGCTCAGGCAGCCCTTCGTCTTCTGGAACGATACATTTCCGATACGGATGCTGTATGTTGTGCAACGGAAAGACTTGGAGATTCCGTACCCGCCGACAGTGGCGATTGCGGCTGCAATCATTAGTACTTGTGCCATACCTTGTGCAGAGTGATCTTTGATTTTACAAGGATGGGGCGTACGTTCCATCTGATTTTTATAGGAGTTTAAATTATGGAAGAAAAAACAACAAATTTTACCGCTGTTTCCGGTACAGACGGAGGAAACCGTATCAAGGTTCTCGGCGGAGGCTGCAAAAAATGTGAAGCTCTCAAAAAGGCTTCAGAAGAAGCACTTGCTGCAAAAGGTGAAAAACCTGAAGTGGATTATATTACCGACATGGCCAGCATAGCTTCATACGGAGTTATGAGCACGCCGGCACTCATCGTTGACGGGAAAATAGTATCCATGGGACGGGTTCTCACAAAGGAGCAGGTTGAAACCTATCTGTAACTACTGACCTTCAGGTTGCAGCAGTACCGGCATGTTCCGGTGTTCGACAGAGGTTGAGAAGACTATCTGTGTCCGCGTTTTGCCGAAATGCTGCAGCTCGTTGATAAACTTGTCGAGCTCCTCCGTTTTTCGAAACGCTACTTCTATAAGCATGGCATATTCACCGGTAACACAGTTGCATTCGATGACGTTCGGTACAGATTTTATATACGGATAGAATTCCGGTTTTTGTTTCGGTTCCACTTCAAGATTTATGAATGCCTTGATGAAGTAACCGAACAGATGATAGTTCAGTTTTGTCTGATATTCACAGATAATATCGTGCTCTTCCATGCGGGCGATGCGTGCCGAAACGGCAGGTGATGAAAGATTGACTTCTGCTGCTATCTGTTTTACCGCCATACGCGCATTTGACTGGAGGATTTTCAATATTTTAAGATCCGTCTCGTCCAATTCTTTTTCCATGCTGTGCAGTGTAGCACTTTGCGGAAAACAAATAAAGTGCCTGTTTATATTATTAATATTTGCTGTTTGTTTTCTTTTTATTATTCAGATATAAACATATAAAACTATGTTTTTGCTGTATTTTCCCTGATTATATTTACTTTCCTGTCGAATAAAAATAGACTCGTGGCATAACAGATTATTAAGTATAACAAATTCAGGAGTTTATGTAATGAAAAAGGAAAATCGTATTGAATCTGATTCTATCGGCTGTATGGAAGTTCCGGTTTCGGCGTATTATGGGGTACAGAGTCTTCGTGCAAAGCAGAATTTTCCGGTAACAGGAACTCCACTGCATCCTGTGTTTATAACAAATCTTGCCCGGATCAAAAAAGCTGCCGCTGCCGCGAATCTTGAAAGCGGAACACTGTCAGCGGACAAGGCTGCTGTTATAACGACGGCGTGCGATGAAATTGCTTCGGGCAAATTCCGGGGAGAGTTCATTGTCGATGCGGTTCAGGGGGGAGCAGGAACAAGTGCCAATATGAACGTGAACGAA
>JALCCK010000094.1 GCA_022640795.1 Treponema sp. | reverse complement strand
AAGAAAAACATTCGTATCAAGCAATAAATTCAATTTCCATACCGTTCATCTAAATATGAATAAAATTCTGCGCGTTCATCAATAGATCTTTGATCGAGGCAGGCGGAAAATTTACGAAATAATCGACACTCCTTCTCTGTCATACCATTCTTTTTTACCGGGGCATGCAAAGACTGTACAATAAAATCAAGCAGTTTTACCTTCTGTTCATACGGCAAAACAGTAACTTGTGCTGTCAACTGTTCGAATAATGTATCTGACATTGTTACCTCCGTTATTAAAAAATCATACTCCATATTCCCGGATACAGGAAAGCTGATACCGAGCTGCCCGCTTCTTAATAGTACTTCTGTTCCGCTATGAATTCAAGGTAGCGGCCGTATTCGGTTTTGCTTGCGGCGGCGAGCGCGAGCAGCTGTTTTTTCGACAGCCAGCCGTTCCGGAAGGCGATTTCTTCGATGCAGGAAACGTACATTCCCTGCCGTTTCTGAATGGTTGCGATGAAATTGGAGGCTTCGAGCAGTCCGTCGTAGGTTCCGGTGTCGAGCCACGCCATGCCGCGGCCGAGCAGTTCCACGCTCAATTGATGCCGGGCAAGGTAGGCGTTGTTGACGCTCGTAATTTCTATCTCTCCGCGGGCCGACGGCTGTACTTCCGACGCGATCCGTACGACCGAGTTATCGTAGAAATAAAGACCGGGAACCGCATAGTTACTTTTCGGCTGCGCAGGTTTTTCTTCGATACCGAGGACCTTACCGGACGGGTCGAATTCGACGACGCCGTACGCGGTCGGGTCTTTTACGTAATAGCCGAATATCGTCGCGCCGCCGTCATTTTCAACTTTTGCCGCCGCTTTTTTCAGGCTGGCGGTAAAACTCTGTCCGTAAAAAATATTGTCGCCGAGTACAAGCGCAACGCTGTCGTCCGCGATAAAATCTTTTCCGACGATGAACGCGTCCGCAAGTCCGCGAGGCCGGTCCTGCACCGCATAGGTAAACCGCATGCCGAGCCATTCACCGTCGCCGAACAGTTCGCGGAACAGCGGCAGATCGCGCGGCGTTGAAATTATGAGTACGTCGCGGATGCCCGAAAGCATGAGCACGGAAAGCGGATAGTAAATCATCGGTTTGTCGTACAGCGGCAGTATCTGTTTTGAAACAGCTTTTGTCAGCGGATACAGACGGGTACCGGACCCGCCCGCGAGTATGATTCCTTTCATAAAATAGTCCTTATATCTCAATCTTCATATGAATTCGCCTTATTTCTGCACAAAGAAACGGGTGTCGAAGCGGCAGGGGCGGCGGCTTTTTATTTTTACCGTGCCGAAATCCGCATGCTGCGGATTGATGATGACGTTGTATTCTTCGGGAACGACTGCGGACGGAACGCGGATTGCAAGCGACGTTTTTTCTTTGAGCCAGCCTGTTCCGATGCGTGCCGTATCCTCTGAAAGATCCGTTCCGGCATACGTGTCGGAAATCAGTTCGTCGGACAGCTCGATTTCTGCATAGTACATACCGGACGGCGGAATATCCTTGTCGGTATGCACCAGTATTTCGCAGATGCACAGGGACAGCGATGTCGACGTATATACGGCGGGAACGCCTTTCAGATTCCAGCGGCCGCCGGTCAGTCCGGCACCTCTGCCGCTCAGATCGTCGATCCACTGCTGTTTTGCAATGCGGAATACGGTCATCAGGAATAGACACCGTATTCGATTCGGTTCAGTACGTCGGTTACTTCTTCCGCACCGAATCTGTTCTGCACGCAGGCAACCGGCGTTCTGCCCTGCAGTGCGGTATTGGGACGTTTCATCCATTCCTGCGCACGGGTTTCACTGCCGAATACTTCCTGCGCTTTCTGATAAATCCGCAGTACGGAAAGCGTTACTTCCGTTGCCTGCGGCGGGATGGTCTGGTCGGGCTTCAGCCGGGACAGGGTACGCTGACTGACGCCGGCAATGACGGCAAAATCCTTTTCCGTCATATCGGCGATATTTTTTACGACCGCGATGAAATCACTCTTTCTGATTCCTTTTTCAAGCAGTTTCCGGCAGGCTGCCGGACTCAGGCATTCCCTGACGAGAATCTGTTCCATAGCGTCCTCCTGTCTATCAATATAACGCCAAATGGCTGCAGAAGCAAGCTATGGCAGAACAGCATCCACGATCCGTTATTTTCTGTATTTGAAATACACGACTGCCGAATAGACGACCGGAACCAGAACGGCAGCTGCCAGCGCGGCTGAAAAAACAGCGTTACGGGCGGCGGTAAACAGGCCCGCCAGTCCGGCACATCCGCAGACGATCCACAGGGGACCGGCAAACCGGTGCGTTTTCTTCCATATAGTATCGTCGTGCATAACCCACGGCAGCCGGATGCCGACCTGTCCGTTCGGTTTTACGTTGGGCAGCAGTATGCCGACAGCGATAAAAATAACGGAAACGACTGCATAGATGATCGTGTTCAGCGGAACTGCAACGTCCAGCGCTTTTGCAAGAATCCCGCCGGTCGCAACAAGGCTGACCACGGGAATGATTACCAGCGTCAGGTACACCATATTTTTATTCTGCCGACTGCGGACCGCGGAACCGACCATACCGTTGACCGCTGCCAGAAGTACGGGCAGCAGAAAAACAGCAGCCCACTTCGGCGCATAGCCGTTGGCGTTTCCCGACAAATCGAAATGAACCGCCACCTGAGCCGGCAGCCGCTTCCAGAACCAGAGTCCGAATACAACCGGAACAAGACAAATCAGCGTCGTTATAACGACAGCCGTCCGTTTGACGGTACGTTCATCATCACTCATTTTTATACCCTCCGAAACTGTTCACTGTTTCTACCGCCGGGTTTCGACGTCACCATATTTGATTTTCTCCGGTAAGTATGATAATATCGTATTTACCGGAGAATAATAATGATTCAGGACACACAGACAGTTCTATATTCTCTCCAAAACTACAAATCACCCCGGTCAAAAATAACGCAGTTGCTCCGGAAGGGAAAACTGATACAACTGCGGCGGGGACTTTTCGAAACCGACTCGAGAACGCCGCCATATGCATTGGCCGCAGCCATTTACGGTCCCTCATATATTTCTTTTGAATATGCGCTGGGATGGTACGGACTTATTCCCGAACGGGTTACGACCATTACGTCCGCCGTATTCAGAAAAAATAAAATAAAGGAATTCAAAACACCATTCGGATTATATTCATATCAACCGGTACCGGCAAGAGTCTACCCGTATGCAGTAACAATGTTAGCCGAAAACGGATACAACTGGCAAATGGCATCGGCTGAAAAAGCGATATGCGACACCCTGAACAAAGCGTTACCGGTAAAAACTCTGAGGGAAATGCAGAAACTGCTTTTCGAATCATGGCGGATGGAACCTGAAATGCTTTCTTCGCTCAACTTATCTGATATCAGATTTCTCGCCCCGTTGTATCACAAACGGAACCCGCTGCTGTTTCTTGAATTGCTTGATAATACAGGAGAAAATGTCCAATGACCAGTGCGGTTGAAACCATGTTAAAAAAATATGACTGCAAAAATACCGATGATTACCGGAATGCACTTAAAGAAATTATTCAGGAAACGGCGCTCTGCGGACTAAGCAGAGCCGGTTTTTTTAACAAAGCAGCTTTCTACGGCGGAACCGCACTACGTATTTTCTACGGACTCGATCGTTTCTCCGAAGATATGGATTTTTCTCTTATAACTCCCGATTCATCCTTTGATTTATCAAACTACTTTATCACGGTAAAATCAGAACTTGAAGCAAACGGGTTCTCGATGACTGTCGAACGCAAACAAAAGCAGCAGAATTCCACAATACAATCTGCATTTATAAAAGGCGACACGCTTGTTCACCTGCTTAAAATAGTACCAATTGAACCACCGGTAGCAGGCGTAGCACCGAATGAACGCCTAAAAATAAAATTCGAAGTAGATACCAATCCTCCGGAAGGAGCTACGTATGAAAATAAATACTCACTTCTTCCGGCTCCCTATTCAGTCCGATTATACGATGCACCGTCACTTTTTGCGGGAAAAATTCATGCTGTCCTCTGCAGAAACTGGAAGACCCGGGTAAAAGGGCGTGATTTTTACGATTATATATGGTATCTGTCCCGCGATATACCGGTGAATATACAACATCTGCGTGCAAGACTCGTTCAAACAGGGAATCTGGATTCAGATATGGCATTAACCTTACCTGAACTGAAACGGATGCTTACCGAACGATTTCGAAAAATCGATTTCAATGAAGCCGTTAAAGACGTACGTCCGTTCATAAAAAATCAATCGCAGTTGAAATTATGGAATACGGATTTTTTTACCGCTATAACGGATACCCTTACCATAAAATCAATATCAGGATAGAGGTTCAATGCGCGGCGAATACCAGATCCGATGCCGCTGTACGGTAAAAGACCTGCCGCATAAGAAGCTATAACGGGATTTCTGCTTACTGAATTTCCGGACAACAACGCTGTTGCACCTTCCCGGCATATTTCTGTCAGGTAATCTGTATTGTTTTCTTTTTGGTCGAAAAAAACTTACCAGATTGAAACATGTTTTTCCATAAAATGTCATTCCGAATAATCATCATATCATCATTTGATGATACAGGTTCATCGATTTTACTGCTTTATTTAAATCATATAGTATTAAATATTTCATAATTTTCCTCTATTCAACACCGAAGGCGAGGGATTAGCGTAATTTGTGCGTGAAAGAGCGTAGCGATAGCACAATTTGTGACAAAAGCGTTGTCGGTGTTGAACTGGTTGTCAGACCAATTTTTTATTCAGCCATTCGTCTTCATCTATTACATCTATATCAATATATTTTTTGTAATTCTGGAAATCTTTATCTAACATCAATATTGAAAAATTATTATTCCTTGCTACACTGCAAATTAAATAATCTATATGAGAACCTTGTATTCCTTTACTCCGGCATTTATTATAAAACTCTGCTGCCGTTTCATAATCGGTCGTTGATATTTCAAAATCTGAAAATGATTCCAAATCATCCCGTAATTGAATAAATTTATCATTATCTGAAATACCACTCAGAATTTCCTGACGAACTGGACCAATCATAATTACATATCGTTTTCGTATTAATGAAATAAGATAGTTCAGTAATTTTTGTTCATCCGCTTCCAATTTTTTCTTTCTGAAAGCCATCGACCACACTGATGTATCTACAAGTATAAATTTCATCTGGTTCTTATTTTTTTGTAATCATAATCAGGATCATATTCTATTTTCCCAAAAAGACTTATCAGATCTTCTGATTTTCGTCTTTGAATAAATTCTTCAAGGGCTGTATTTACTGTTTCCTTTTTTGAACTAAATTTACCTATCTTGTATGCCTTTTCCAGCAGTGTTTCATTTATTGCAAGGTTTGTTGCCATTTTTGTTCCTCTGTATATATTTTACACATATTATTGTGTAAAAAGCAAGTACTATTTTATTATATAATATGGTTATCCAACAAAATCTTTTGTAATTTTTAAGAATTGGCACCGCTATGTGATGTCTAACATACAATATGGTGAGTCCGGGCGCATTGCATGCATAAAATAAGATTTACTTCACAATTCAAAAAAGATTTTAAATTGTTACTAAAACGTGGTATGAGGGAATCTCTTTTTCAGGAAGTACTTACTATGCTTTCGGAGGATATCCCTCTTCCTGAAAAATATCATGATCATCCACTTTCGGGAAATTGAAAAAGCCACAGGGAATGCCATATATATGCGGATCTATTCAAAAAGTAATCCACCCTGTTCTATCTTTCACTGTAATTTTTTTCCACCCACTTCCTATATTCGCCCGAAAGGATGGTAAGCGTCTCTATTGACATATTCCGCAGAGGGGCACTTTCCAGATTTCGAACTGCAGCAACAATATTCAGAACACAAAAAAAGTGCGGCATCACCTGCTGCACTTTTCTTTACACTATTTTTTCCGCCAGCTCCAGCGCAGCAGCAATGGTGTCGTCCATATCAAAGTACTTATACATTCCCAGCCTTCCACCGAAGATGACGCAACGGTCTGAATGCGCTTTATTTTCCTTTGCTGCGAGCTCCTGATATCTACCGAACAGCTCTGCATTCCTGCTGCTGTTCACCGGATAATACGGTTCGTCGCCTTTCTTCCATTCTGCAGGATATTCCTTCGTTATAATAGTAACGGGACTCTGATTCTGTTCAAAATGTTTATGTTCTATAATACGGGTATAGGGGATTCTGCCGCTTGTGTAATTGACGACCGCGTTTCCCTGATAATTTTCTGTCTGCAGTGTCTCCGTTTCAAAATGCAGGCTCCGGTATTCCAGCGGACCGAGCGAGTATCCGAAATATTCGTCTATCATACCGGTGTATACGACCGTATCTGCCGCCGCCAGCCATTTTTCCCTGTCTGCAAGAAAGTCGGTGTTCAACCGGACGTTGGCATTCGACAGCATCTTTTCTATGACAGCTGTGTATCCGCCTACAGGAACGCCCTGATACCTGTCGTTAAAATAATTATTATCATAGATAAACCGGACCGGAATACGCTTTATAATATCGGGAGACAGTTCCGTGCACGGGCGTCCCCACTGTTTTTCGGTATACCCTTTTATTAACAGTTCATATATGTCTTTTCCGACAAGCGAGAGCGCCTGCTCTTCAAGATTCGCAGGTACCTTTCCCGCCATGACCGACGACTGTTCCTTTATGCGCCGTTCCGCCTGTTCGGGCGTTATAACATCCGGCCAGATGCGGTTGAAGGTATTCATATTGAACGGAAGATTGTATATCTTTCCTTCGTAGTTCGCCACCGGGCTGTTCGTATAGCGGTTGAATTCTGTAAACGTATTGATATAGTCCCACACCGGTTTTAAATCCGTGTGGAAAATATGCGCACCGTATTTGTGCACCTGTATGTTGTTCAGTTTTTCGGTGTAGATGTTACCGGCAATATGCGGACGGCGTTCAAGTATAAGGCAGGTTTTACCTTTTTCAGCAGCACGTTCTGCAATAACCGATGAAAACAGACCTGCTCCGACTAACAGGAAATCATACTGTG
>JALCCK010000093.1 GCA_022640795.1 Treponema sp. | reverse complement strand
TCTCACTGTATCAACGCCCGGTATAAAATTTCCCGTTCGCTCATCACCGCCATAATGTTTCCGTATATCATCGAGGATGCAAAATCATATAAAACCGAACGGCTGGCCCGGCTGGCACGACTGCTCAGAATAGCAGCTCCGGACGACAGCAATGATAAAGCCGCGTCTCTTTTTGCAGAAGATGCCCGCCAGCGGCTCGCAAAAGCAAATCTTCCGACGCGATTAAAAGAATTGTCCATAACGATAGAACAGCTGGCACTTGCTGCTGAAGACGCCGGTCATCTGGATATCATAAATTCACTTCCCCGCAGTATGACGACGGACGATCTGTTCGATCTTATAAAGCTCGTTTACTAGTCCATGATAGATCCATCAAAACTTTTTCAGCTGAAAGGCGGCCAGAAACGGCGGAAACTGGCGCTGTGCTTTGGAGCGCTTGAACGCGACATTGCCGGCATTGCAGAGAAGGGAACCGGATATAATTTCAGGGCCCTGCCGCGTGAAGAGTACACGAAGAAGCTCGTAAAAATCGTCCTTGAAGACCCGAAACTTCCTCCGGATGCAGCAGAAGAACTGAACGGGCTGCTGTCTGACGAACCGTTCGATGAGCGGCGAATCTGCAATTGTGCCAGGAATCATCTTTTACGTATTATAGGAACGTTTCCCGCCGAATGGGATCTTGTTATCGCTCCGCACCTGCAGGAAGAAGCCGGTATGACACTGCACCGGAATTTCTTTCCCGGCATACGCGTTTATGCGGAGGATATACGATCGCCCTTCAATCTGGGATCCATTTTCCGGACCGCGGAAGCAATGGGCGTTGAAAAACTGTACCTTTCTCCATTCTGTACAAATCCGGAACATCCGAGGGCCATTCGAAGCGGAATGGGCTGTATAGAAACACTCGGATGGGAACGGAAAAAGCTGGACGATCTGCCGGCTGATCTGCCCGTCTTCGCCCTCGAAACAGGAGGAACCCCGCTTGACGAATTCAGGTTTCCGGAAAAAGGAATATGTATTTTAGGCTCTGAAGAACTGGGGATAAGTCCGCAGGCGCTTGCACGTGCGGACTACGGCCGCGTAAGTATTCCCCTGAGGGGATTGAAAGCGTCTCTGAACGTAGGAGTCGCGTTCGGAATTCTTATGCAGAAGTGGATTGACGCGCTTACTGGTTCTGCCGCTTGAAGACGGTCGCCAGCCGGTCGGAAATAGTATCAAACTGTTTCTGTGTCTTGATGTTGAACAGTTCCAGAATAGCCGGATCAATCTGATAAAAATCGACTTCCTTATCCTGATAATGGACCATAAGATCCGCTATGTAGACGAGGGACGTCAGTTTTCTATATTCCTGCGGAGCCAGATCCGGTTCATGATGATAACAGATAACATTCACAATCACTTCGGGGAAATTCCATTTTTCCGCAATTTTAGCTCCGATTTCTCCATGATTGACACCGGCTATCAGTTTTTCAAAGATATCCGAAGAAATACCCTTTGCAATACATATCTTTCTTATTTTATCGATAACGTCAGGATGCGCATTTTCAAAAAGGATTTTCCCCATGTCATGAAGAAGGCCGCACACATAGGAATCTTCTATGACATGCCGGTCATCCGCACAAAGATTCCGTGCCAGATTATATGAATAAAACGCAACAAGATTCGCATGTGTCCATAAATCTTCTTTTTCGTTATTCTGAAAAGACTTAAGCGTTTTTACCGTACCGATGGAATACAGAAGATTTTTTATACCGCGCAGTCCGACAAGCTTTACCGCATCGGTAATACTGTGACATGGAGAAGCAAGCGCGAACGCGGCGGAATTTACCGTTTTTAATAGTTCCGCCGTCAGGGTGACATCAGCACTGATATTCATCGCGATATCAGACATTCTGGAATCAGGGTCATTCAACAGCCGGTTTATTCTGATAATATTGTCGGGAAATTGCGGAAGATCATCAATCAGCTTCACAAATTCATCCGACAGGACGGAAATATCCTTCTGTGTTTTTTCATTCAGCGGAAGAATTATTCTCGTAATGGTCTCCCCGTTTTCGCACAGAGACTGAAAATTTTCTTCCGTAAGCCCTATTTTTTCAAGCATAAGAATCATGATGATGAGTCCCAGCCCTGCCCCTTCGGTATCGTCTATGATCTGGTTCAGCGTTTCGTCGACGGATGAATATTGCTGAGCTCTGGAAAGTTTGTCGTGAATACGTTTATATTCAAAAACCGTCAGTTCGGAATTATTCCGGATTTCTACTTTTATTTTATTATTACGCACCTGCAGAATAAATTTTACATAGAGATTTGCTTCTTTCTGCAGCTGCAGATAATAATGGATATTATTCAGTGTGTCTTCTTTGAAAGTTTTCATGCCCTGTTCATAATCAGCGGGATTCATTATGTCAAGATTTTTTTCTTTAAAATAGACGCGCTTGGTATTCGCCTTTTTTGCATTCGTAATAAGTTCGTTTACGCAATAATTGAGATATTCCACCATGTGAGACTGATTCAGCTCATTCAAAAAAATGGAAAGTACCTCGCTCATATAAATTTCCATTTCGTGGGGCAGCGTGTATGTTGTAATTGACAAAGGGATTCCCGTCCGTATTGCCATTTTTATCTTGGCAACATCCGGAGTTATTTTTTTTTGAACAGCCATACTTTCTTCCAATTTACTTTATATTATATGTCTATCATAACACACCGGCAAAGAAAATTAAAGGAAAAACATGAAATCTCTTAAAATTTTAACTGTTTTTATAGAACCTGACGACGCTTTAGGATAAAATACAGCCATGACAGATGCGCTCTCCGGAGAACTATTAATACTTATTCTTCTTATACTAACGTGTTCCCGCATATTTTTTTCCCGCAGAATAAACACCGATTCTCTATCGCTGCTGTCCGTCATCGCACTCATCCTGAGCTTCCTTCAAATTCTGGCATGGGGTGCGACTCTGCAGGAACTGCTGGTTTTCACCGCTGCAATTCTGGTCTTCATTTCGAACATACATGCCCTTTCACGGTTAAATTCTCAGCTGCTTGTAGACGTCTACAGTCCGTTATTCATAACAGTAAGCATACTGTTATGTCTGATTCTCCTGCTGCTCTCGACACTGCTCGTCGTATACCGTCCGGTTAACGTAGATCCGGAATCATATCACGTGAAAGTCACCCGTCACTATCTTTCGGGAAATTTTCAGTATGGTTTTAACAACGACGCTGCATGGTACGAAAAAAAAGATGCTGAAACCGTACTTTTTACGCCCGAAACGGAACAGGCCGGTTCCGGCCCGATACTGCTTTTCATTCCTGACAAAAGAGCGTCGCTGTATGAATATTTTCCCTATCTTCTCAACCTTTCCTCGCTGGGTGTTACCGTTCTGGCAGCAGATTTTTATACGGCAGACGGCAGCTGGCTGTCTCCGTTTCAGGATAACCGGCTGATACGACCAACGGCCCTGCTGCTGCATTCCCTCTATAACAAAAATTTTATGGCAGCGCATGAAAAAGCATATACGGAAAACATGTGCCGCGAATATGCGGCGCTGTTCAGAATAGCAAAGGCACAGTTTTCTGCTTCTCAAAAATATTTTCTTGTTTCCGACGGAATGACTGCCACTGCCGCGGCAGAGACGGCAGCGGGTCAAGCAGAGCGCTGCAGCGGATACTTTTTGCTGCAGACGGTTCCTGAATTTAAATATCCGGGATACGGCTGCATAGAACAAATGAATATTCCGCTCGCCGTATACTTTGGATTGCACCGGGATCCGGAAGAACGGATGCCGCGGTATCTGGCACAGGAAACGATCGCTGCACTGAAAAAGTAGGAGGATACTATGACACTGCCTGAACTCGATACTTATTTCAATTCTTTTTTAAAAAAAGAAAATTTTCCTGATGATCCGTCACAAAACGGAATCCAGATTCAAAACAGTGCGCCGGATTCAAAACAGATAACGAAAGTTGCCTTCGCGGTCGATACCTGTTGTGACGCTGTCGAAAAGGCGGCTGCAGCGGGGGCACAGCTTCTTTTCGTACATCACGGATTATTCTGGGGACAGAGCCGGACTATAACAGGGCTCCACTATTCGCGCATCGCTTCTTTTATCCGTCATGATATAGCGCTTTATGCAAGCCACCTGCCGCTCGATGCGAATACAAATATCGGCAATAACTACGGACTGGCTGCGCGGCTTTGTCTCGGCGGACTTCAGCCGTTCGGACTCTGGCGCGGTATGGTGATCGGCGTCAGAGGAATCCTGCCGCAGCCGCTGACGCTGGAAGAGCTCTCTGAAGCGGCGCTCGGAAAGAACGCCAAACCGGCGGCACTTTTTTCGTTCGGCAGGCAGAAAATAAAAACAGTCGCCATAATTTCAGGCGGTGCCGGTGACGATGCTGACCAGGCCGCGGCGGCAGGGGTCGATGCGTATATTACCGGTGAAGTCGGTCATGAAGATTTTTATACGATAAAAGAATCGGGTTTAAACGTCATCGCAGGCGGCCACTATCAGACCGAAACCGTCGGGGTAAATCTTGTCAGGGCAAAGCTTGAAAAAGAGATGCACCTGGAAACGGTATTTCTTGACCTGCCGACCGGCCTATAACTGTTTACTTTACGGAACAGAATTTTATCAGTATACTGGGGTGACTATGACACATGAGACAATCGCCGTCGAATTAAAAATGCGGCATCATCCGCTTCGCGACAAACTGCTGCCGTTTATTCTTACCGTGATAATCTTTTCCGCTGACCAGCTGACAAAAAATCTTGTCGTAAAAACCATACCGCTGTATACAATCGGAGCTTCTTTTTTCGGAGACCTGATCCGGATTATTTATGTAAATAATTTCGGCGCAGCATTCAGCATGGGGGCAACAATGTCCGAAACATTCCGGCATATTTTTCTTGCCTTTATTCCGCTCATTGTCCTTATCGTCGTCGTCGTCATTTATTTCAGAACCGCCGGCTTTACCCAGCTGCAGCGATGGGCACTCTGCGGTGTCCTGGGCGGCGGTATGGGGAATCTGTTCGACAGATTCTTCAGAGTCAACGGTGTCGTAGATTTCATCGACATAAAATTTTTCGGGCTGTTCGGACTGGAACGATTTCCGACGTTCAACATCGCGGATTCATCGGTCGTTGTCTGCGGTTTTATTATTCTTGTCAGTTTCTTTATCTCAGCTAAAAAATCGGGGGAAAAATAACATGGACCACAAAAAAAGAAATACCGTACTGTTCACCGTCGCACTGACCGTTATCAGTATAATCATGACGCTGATTATTATACTCGTACTGCTTCTGATTACCGCTTTCATACTGTACAAAGTCCTCAAGCTGCAGAACGGGACGGCACTTCAAATAGCGCTTCCAATCATCTTTATAGCCGCAGTGGTAATAGATTTTTTGTTATATACTCCGCTCACAAAGTGGATAATCAGGACTTTCAAACTTGAAGACAAAATCATGTACGAACTTTCGCATAAATATGCTTCAAAAAAGAACAGGAAACTTACCAGAAACACCCCGGAAGAATAATCAATATCCATCGGACAAAGAGCGGTTGATATCTTTCTGGTACAGCTCGTTGTAGACAAGACTTCTTCTGCGCAGTTTTTTCCGCAGCTGGTCGGGGAACGGCATATTGCGCCAGAAAATTCCGCGGACTTCTTTGTCCAGCCGCTGGATACCCTCTGATTCTTTTGTCATCCACAAAATGTAATCGCTGATAAAATAGGCTTTCAGATCACCCTTGATTTTCTGCCGGTCAAACCACTGATAATACTGGCCGGTAATACCTTCTTCCATCCAGTAATACGAAGCTTTTTCCTTTGCCACCTGCCATCTGAGATCAGCAACAGCCGTCAGCACCGCAATTCTGAGATCACGCGGATACATGGGAACTACGATACGGCCGCGGCTCGTAATTCTGTTATAACGGTCGAACGGTTCCCAGCAGAAACCGGAATCTCCGTACGTCGGTACAAGCAGAACAAAAGGGACAATACGGTTCGGTATATTTTTATGTATCCGGCAGAAGGCTCCGGGATCTATCGATTCTACCCAGGCCAGCTGGTCTATAACATTTTCCCGGAACCCGGTTCCCTGCGGAATACAATGATAAAATTCCCGGGTAAGAATCGGAAACTGGTTACCCTGCCGGCCGACCGTCATCTTTTCCATCTGCCGGACCGTTTCAAATTCCGTGTACACGTCCGATTTGTCGACTTGAACAATATCCGGGCCCTGTGCTATCTTCGCACCCAGATTTTCCGCAACCGCCTTCGCTTCCTGATAGTCTTTCAGATAGACACTTAACTCTTTGTCGTTTTTTGAAAGTGCCCTGAGCCGTTCGGTAATTTCCATAAACAAGCGCTTCTGTGTTTCTGAATAACTCATTTTATGCGGCTCAAGGCCGATAAACGGTTGATGCTCGCACAGCATATCGACTCTGCTTTTTAATTCGGTTTCAAGCAGCGCACGTTCGCTTTCTTTCATTGCAACATAGTTTTCCGCACTCTGCAGTTTTCCTGAGTTTTTACTCTGAAGCTCTATAAGCCGCAGCTGCTCCTGTGATGAGCCTGCCGAGTTTTCAGCCCGTTTCGACGGACGGACTTCGTCCGTCACGGAAAGTTTCAGGTGTCCCGCGTTTATTTCCTGAAACCACTCGTCGACATAAAAAACCGGTTCGCCGGTTCTGTTTTCAAGTATTGCGGAAGAAAAAACCTTTTTCTGTTCCGGTGTAAACAATGACGGCAGCAGAACACCGTACCGCAGGAGCATCCGTTTGGGCAGCGGCAGTCCGGGATTATTCATCTTTATACACAGCGACCGTATAAGATCCCACCAGGAAGTTCGAATACGCTGCCGGTATACAACCCGGTCTTTCGGATCCGAACACCGCAGGTATTTTGCAAGAACGGAATGAAGACGCTGTGCGCTTTCATCTTCCCCGGTCAGCGCTGTTTTATAATAAGCCGGATCATCAAAAAGAGATGACTGCGTATCGTTAAAAAAATTTTTTATCGGTTTGAATTCTTTTATATTGAGATTTACCCGTGGAACGCCGCCGTCGAAAATGATTTCATCCGTATCGTCCGTTTTCCGTTCATCACCGGATTCTGTCGCTATATCATCAAAAGAGGGCAGTGACCCCGGATGTGTAGCCGTATTACTTTCCTGTAAAAGTGCTGCAATTGAAGGATCTAATTCAGAATCGCTCATTATCCTCTCCCTGTTCTGGTTTTATAAATCTTCCGGTTATTATAGCATGACGGCCGATGCATGACAAATATGTTCACCGTCCTGTAGAAAAATTTTTTGACTCCAGTGTTATTTCTCCGCTCTGCAGCCGGCGTATTTTTCCGTCCGGTGTTCTGACCACAAGGCGGGCCTCGGAATCTATGTCCAGGACTTCTCCATCATAGGCATTCATTTCGGAGCCAACAAGCGG
>JALCCK010000092.1 GCA_022640795.1 Treponema sp. | reverse complement strand
GCGTCTTCTTTTGCAGCACCGTAAATAATACATGAAAATATTTACAAAAATAGTAATATATGCTAGAATAGTGTATGAATTTTAGACGATTAAGTGGAATATTGTTACATCCCACTTCGTTCCCGGGAACTCCCGGAATCGGCACCATAGGCAAACCGGCCTATGAGTTTGCTGACTGGCTGGAGGCAGCCGGCCAGCGGTTATGGCAGATCCTGCCGCTCGGTCCTACCGGATACGGAGATTCTCCGTATGCTTCTTTTTCTACGTTTGCCGGAAACCCGCTGCTGATTGATCTCGAAATGCTTGCGGAAAGCGGTTGGGCAGAAAAAGCTGCAATTGTACCTCCTGATTTTATAAAAAGCGACGGGCCGGTCGATTACGGGGCTGTCGTATACTGGAAAAATCCTGTGCTCAAAAAGTCTGCCGGCTGGTTTCTTGCCCATTGCAGCGAACGGGATCGTGTCAGTTACGAAGCCTTTAAGAATGATGCTGCTTCGTGGCTTGATAAGTATGCTGTTTTTATGAGCATAAAGCAGGTCTATGATGCCGAAGCGCAAAAAAAGGGCGTTTCCGGAATGTGGAATGAATTCTGGCCGCAGGAGCTTGCTTCCTGTAATCCGGCTGCCGTTTCATTATGGGAAAGCAACCATACACGGGAAATAGAAGCAATCAAGGTTATTCAGTTTTTTTTCTTTTCACAGTGGAAGAGACTTAAAACCTATGTGAATGCGAAGGGGATTTCCATTATAGGGGATATTCCGATTTTTGTTGCTCCGGATTCTGCCGATGTGTGGGCCAACCAGCATCTGTTTCAGCTGGACAAGCGGGGCGTCCCGCTGAACGTCGCCGGGGTTCCTCCCGATTATTTTTCAGCCACCGGCCAGTTGTGGGGTAATCCGCTTTACGATTGGGCTGAAATGAAGAAAAACGGTTATTCCTGGTGGATAGAACGGATCCGGCAGGTGCTTTCTCTGGTTGATTATGTTCGTATCGACCATTTTCGCGGTTTTGAAGCATACTGGTCAGTTCCCTATGGTGACCGGACGGCGGAAAACGGGACATGGGTTCCGGGTCCGAATACTGAATTGTTTACTGCAATAAAAAAATCGCTGGGAGACATACCGGTCATTGCCGAAGACCTCGGACTCATTACCAAAGAAGTTCGGGAACTGCGTGAAAGCTGCGGTTTTCCCGGAATGAAAGTGCTTCAGTTTGCTTTCGACGAGGGAGAGTCAGGGAAAGAAGGAATGACAAATGCTTTTCTTCCGCATATGTATGAGAAAAACTGTGTTGTGTATACCGGAACACATGATAATGAAACGATGCAGGGCTGGCTGGAGAATGCTCCTGACCGGCAGGTACAGATAGCAGCCGAATATGTTTCCGGTACGGAACTTACCGAAAAAGCAGCGAGGACTCTGGCCGATTCGGGAAAACTTTGCAGAATGCTTGTTACCGCTGCCATTGCTTCAACCGGGAATTTTGCCGTAATACCCCTGCAGGATATTTATGCGGTCAATAATACCGGACGTATGAATATGCCTTCTACTACGGGGACTAACTGGACGTGGAGAATGGCACCGGATATGTTAACGACGGAGAAGGCAGGGTGGCTTTCCCTGCTGTCACATCTGTACGGCCGCAACGGACCTCTGCGTAAATAAAATCCGGTATTGGAACGGTCGTAATACGGTTCATTCTGCATTACGACCGGCGTTTCTCTTTCAGTTACCGTTCGTCCGGTGCGGTTATCATTTTAGCGGAACCGCCGTTTTGATATAGTTCGTAGCGTGCCGTTCTGTCGCCGATACATTCGTATTTTGACATATCGATCCGGTCCGTACACTCTGCAGCAGGAAATAGCGGTACAATATGTCCCTGTTTTATGAAAAAAACGACTTCGGTAAGAGCTGCTGTTATAAAATGATCACCTTTTTTCAAAAGTTTTTCTTCTGTTACCGTTCCGTCTGTCCATCGTATGCAAATCATATCTTCCGGAAGATACACCATCCGGCCCGTTGCGTTCTGTTCAAAAACCGGTGCTATCATAAGCGATTCGCCGAGCATGAGCTGATCTTCAATCCGTAAAGCTCTGCTGTCATCCGGATAATCAAACGACAGAGGTCTGAAATACATGGTATTGTTTACCGCAGCTTTTACGTATTCACTGTACAGAAAGGGAATCAGCCGGTATCTGAGTATAATAATGTTTTTGAAATCTTCAGGATTTTCAAATTGATAACATTCCTGCTCACGCGTTCCCAGCGCCGTGTGATCCCTCATGAGTGGAATGAATATTCCGAGCGCAAACCATCGTAAAAGCAGATCTCTTGTTATGTTGCTGTTGAAGCCGCCTATATCGGCGCCGATATAGAGAAATCCGCACATATTGAGAGACGGCAGCATCTTGAATTCGAGCAGCATGTTCGACCAGAAAGACCTGTTGTCCCCTGTCCATATGCCGCCGTACCGGTGTGCGCCGATATATGAAGAGCGGGAATAAAACAGCGGGCAGACAGCGGGTGCTATTTTTGGAAACGCCTCGGCTGCTGCGCGGGTCATATTGTAACCGAACAGGTTGTGTACTTTGTCATGACGAACCCTGCAGGAGTCACCGTCTGTTTCTCCGAGATTTCCTGCCGTTTCCGGTGCTACCGTATGATAAAAAAGTTTGTAATCCGATTCCTGGTTAAAGGTGCTTCCCGAGATTCTGGTGAATTTAAAGAAATTATCGATGGACAAGTCTTTGCCCTTCATGTCGTCAAACGCCGCGAAAGCGGCTGCAAGACTTTTTTTACTGTAAAACAATGCCGGTTCATTCATATCGTTCCAGAATCCTTCTATGCCGAGGTCCGTGAGTTTTTTATACTGGCGGCCGAACCAGTCACGTGCCTGAGGATTCAGAAAGTCAGGGAAGTGCACGTCTCCCGGCCAGACACCGGCCGTAAAATCTGCTCCGTTTTCGTCTTTGCAGAAGAAGTTATTCTTGCTTCCGGAATCATATACTTCATATCCCTGTTTTACTTTGACCCCTGCGTCGATAATCGGAATAAAACGTATTCCCTGTGATTTAAATTCCTGAACGAATTCCCTGAAATGTGCAAACCGTTTTTCATTAATGGTAAAGTCCATGAAATCCTGCATATAATCTATATCGAGATTCACTGCATCCAGCGGAATTCCGTTTTCCCTGTAGCGGTTTATAACTGTCCGTACATCGTTTTCACAGGTATATCCCCATCTGCTCTGCTGAAAACCGAATCCCCAGAGAGGCGGTATATAACTCTGTCCGATAGCACGTCTGAATTGCGAAACGATATTCATCATGGGGCTCGGATCGTGATGTGCTGCCTCCGGTGTTATAATATACAGATTCAAATCAGCTGTTTCTGCTGTTATGGTAAAAATATTCTGCCGTGTATAGCCTATGTCGAATTCTACGAGACCCGGATAGTCTGCGAAAAGTCCGAACGTTTTTTCACCGTACACAATAATGAAATTATGAGCTCCGTAAAGTGCGGTCGTATCTTCTTCCTGCGGATTGCAGTCACTGCACCATGACGTGTATCTGTATCCTCTTTTATTGATCCCGCGGGTGGTCTCTCCGAGACCGAAGACGATATCTGACGGTGCCATACAATACGTCCAGCTGAATTTGACGGATTTTTTTTCTGGTTCCTTTTGTATTGCAGCTGTTCCGAACGGCAGCGGTCCCTTCGCTTCCTGTGTTTTTTCGATGACTGCGTCTGTTTTGAATGGTTTCCCGTAAATGTAGTTTATAATCATAGCTGTTCCTTTATTCATGAAAGTATAGTATTGAAGAAATTGTAAATCTTGTGATATAGTTGGAATATCTATAAATATATTCACGATTATGTGATGAAGAGGAGACGGCGGCTTGATGGATCTGAAAAAAAAGGAAATGCTTCAGAGGGGAACGGCTTTTTTTCCTATCCAGTATTATTATAGCGATACCGGATCTCCGCTGTATAATTTACCGGTTCACTGGCACCTTGATTATGAAATTATTCACGTTTTGAAGGGAAATTACCCAATCTTTCTCAATAATAAAGAGTGCTATCTGAAAGAGAATGAACTCTGTTTTATTCGCGACGGTATTCTTCATGGAGACGGGCATAAAAAAAACGGCAGCATTTATGAATCGATCGTTTTCGATCCCCATCTTTTACGAAATCCTACGTATGCACAGGACCGGTTTCTGAATGAATTGATGGAGCACCGCATAATTATTCAGGAGCGGTTTACCGATGCGGATACGGATGTTTATTCTGCTGCCCTTTCACTTTTTAAAGTCATGAAGGATGAACCCCCGGGGTATGAACTGCTTACCGTCGGAGCGCTTATGAATTTTTTCGGGTACATCAGGCAGAAAAAACTGTATACGGAGAATTCGGAAGGGCCGGAAAAATCGAAAGCCAGAAGCGGACAGCTTAAAGCCGTCATAAATCTTCTTCAGACTCAGTACGGTTCCAGAATAACGCTTGATGATATGGCGAAGACTGCCGGTATGTCGCCGAAATATTTTTGCAGAGTGTTCCGCGAAATGACAAACAGAACCCCGATGGAATACCTTAATTCCTATCGGATTGATCAGGCGTGCATTCAGCTTCGAAACAGCAGGGAGACGTTGATTGATATTGCCTATAACTGCGGCTTCAATGATTTCAGCTATTTTATAAAGACCTTTAAACGGTTTAAAGGAATGACGCCGCATAAATACCGCAATTTCAGTACCTGATTTCCGTAAGAGAAGCAGGATGACCGCCATTAAATTTTCCGGAAAGGACAATTTCTGCCAGCCAGTTTGTATACTTCAGGCAGAGCGGCTTGTTCCAGCCGGATTTTTCATTAGCCGGTTCTGCGAATGAAAGCGTTTCATTTCCCGCTCCGGCTATTTTTCCTGAAAAGGTACATACCGCTGTATCGTACAGCTTAAAGTCTGTTTCTTTTCCTGAAAAAGATACTTTCAATATAATTTGTTGTAGTTCCGCCTGTTGCAGCCCGCGAAGAAGAACGCTGAAATTCCATACAGTGTCTTCTTCTGCAGTTTTTTGCCATGAAATATTCAGCCTGAGTGTTTTTTTTCTTATTCCAAGCAGCAGACTGACTGATCCTTTTTTCCATTCCTTCGGAAAATGAGGGGACAGCGTTATTATTCCGTGGAGCAGGTCAGGCCGGAGCCCGAGAAATGCCTGCCACGCAGCTCGTGAGAATTCTGCCACACTCCAGGCCTGTGAATACGTACCCGATGGAATTATTTTTTTTTGCTGGTCCCGGTACGCGCTGAGCGTTTCTGAAAGTGTTCCGGCACATCCTGTTTCAAGAAGTCTTTCCGCGGTATTTTGGGTAAAACGCCAGGCAAGTTCCTGATGTCCGGTCATGCAGAGCGCTTCAACGGTAAAACCTGCGTTCCATTCCCATATTGTACCGTTATGATAAGCCGCATCTTTATGATATCGGGGAATTCCTTCATGCCAGGGATGAAAATACGGATCATGCTGTTCAAGAGAACAGATACCATAGGGGAAAAGCAGTTTCGGTATGGAATATTCGACGATGGTCCGTGCCGTTTCCTGTTGTACAAAGTGTCTGCCTGTCAGAACCGGTAGCGTTATGGTCATCAGCTGATTCGGTCTGCAGCGATAATCTGCAGTACCGTCCTGCAGAACACAGTCCGCCATTTTTGTTCCGTTGAAGAATTTTGCTGAAAAAGCACTGCGTACATTTTCAGCGGTGAGATTCCAGAGCTCTGCGGTTTCTGCGTATCCGAGCAGCTTTGCAATTTCAGTTCCGCAGATGAGCGCGGTAAACCAGAGCGCCTGAATATCGTTTGCCCTGTTTCCCCGCTGTGACCATGATTTTTCTCCAAATATACGTGCGTCCATCCATGTGTCCGCATCGCCGTGCAGTAAAAAACCTGACGCATCCATCCGCAGTTTTCGGTCACATTCTATGGCAAGTTGTACCGTCGGCCATAAATCTTCCAGCAATTTTTTGTCACCGGTAAAACACGCATATTCGTAAACTGCACGAATAAAAAGCAGCGTACCGTCGGCTGTATTGTAGAGAATTTCCGATGCGTTATTGTAAAGATTTGGAATTCTGCCGTATGTTTTACTTCTGGGGTTTATATCCTGGTAATCGGCGAATTCGCGCAGTATAGCTTCCGCTGTTGTAAATCTTCCGGCAAAGAGCAGAATTCCCGGCAGGGAAATAAACGTATCACGGCTCCAGTAATCCCGGTACCAGGGGATACCGCCCCATATCCCTTTCGATTTTTTCCCGGTTACAAAACCGAATCCTGATAATTTGGCCCACCGCAGAGCTTCAGTATAGAGACTGCTGTCGGTCCGGAACTGGGTTTTCGACAGCAACATATGTATCTTTTTTTTATGAAGACCGTAGGCATCCGACGCTAACAGCTTTGCTGATTTTTTTGTTGCCTGAGCTGCAGAAGGTGCAAAAGATATATAACACGAATCGTCGATAGTGAGTATTTTTGCAAATGAAGCTTTTTTTCCATAGATTTTTGAAAGTTGCAGCAGAATGGCGGCATCCGGTTGCCCGACCGAAACACAGCCTGCTGTCGCTATACAATCACTTCTGTCCATACGTTTTGCTAAAGATGGCAGCGGAAGAAGTACCAGTTTTGCCTGATTCGGTTTGGCAGCTGCAAATTTTACATAGATTGCGTTATCGATAAGGCTGCAGGTAAAAGATGTTCCGCTTTTTTTGAATTTTATGGTAAAACATTCCGGACAGACCGTCGTTTCGGAATCTTCGTACCGTGTTTCAATGAGCGGCAGTCCGGATTCATTGACATAAAAAATACAGAAATCTGAGATTACTGTCTGTGTTTTTCGGACAATGCCTGCCGAAAGATCCTTATTCGTCGTATGGAACGACAGGTATGTTTCGTCCCCGTCCGTATAACAAAAGAAATTGTCTTTTTTCGAATTCAGCTGTAATCGCAAAATATGCTCCTATTTTCGCCAAAAAGATGTATAAATACAAAAAAAACTGCAAATTTTGTAAGAATAGTCTTGACGGAAAAAACCGTATAATACTACTATTAATCAGGTTCGGAAATTTTGCAACCGAAAATCAAGAAAACTTGTGAGAAGTTTTTCTGCAGTACTATTTTATTGTAGTAAATTTGGAGTTGTTATGCAATTTGATAAAGAATTATTCAAGGAAAATCTTACTGCCCGGCTGCGCCGGCAATACGGGAAGGATATAGCCCATGCCAATAAGCATGATCTGTATGATGCGGTGGCAGCGTCTGTTAAGGATCTGCTGATGAATTATCTCATCAAGACCAGAAATGAATATGAAAAGCAGCAGGTAAAGCAACTGTATTATTTTTCAGCGGAATATCTGATGGGAAGAGCATTGAGCAATAATCTGATTAATGCCGGCATAAAAGAGCAGGTAACGGCTGTACTGGGTGAGATGAATATTGATTTCAGTATGGTAGAAGACGAGGAACCGGACGCAGGGCTTGGAAACGGCGGTCTCGGCCGGCTTGCTGCCTGTTTTCTGGACAGTCTGGCAACGCTTACCTATCCCGGAAACGGATACGGAATTCGGTACGAATACGGAATGTTCGAGCAGCGGATAGAGGACGGGTATCAGGTCGAATATCCGGACCGCTGGCTCGCACACCGCGACCCGTGGGAGATAAAACGAAGCGACCTTGCCGTAACCGTTAAGTTCGGCGGCAATATCGTTTACGGCAAATCTCCGGAAGGAAGAGATCGGTTTTATCTTGAGAATGCGGAAGAAGTAACGGCAACACCATACGATATGCCGGTCGTCGGATATGAAACGAATACGGTAAACACACTGCGTTTGTGGGAGGCATCATCGAGAGACGGATTTAATCTGCAGTTATTCAATGACATGCAGTATAACCGGGCTGTTGAAAAACAGAATAGTGCGGAAAATATCAGCAGGGTACTGTACCCGAACGACAGCGGACCGAGCGGAAAAGCGCTGCGGCTCAAACAGCAGTATTTCTTTTCGTCTGCAAGTCTGCAGGATCTTGTTCATCATTTTGTAGCAACTTTTGGTCCCGATTTTAAAAAATTCCCGGAGTACCACGTTATCCAGCTGAACGACACGCATCCTGTCGTCGCCATCCCTGAACTTATGCGCATCCTCATGGATGAGTACGGGCAGGATTGGGATATGGCGTGGGATGTCGTAACGCGGACGTTTGCCTATACGAATCATACCATTCTTGCGGAAGCGCTTGAAAAATGGCCTATCGACATATTTCAGAAACTTCTTCCCCGCATTTATCAAATTGTAGAAGAAATAAACCGCAGATTCCTTATAGAACTTCGTACCCGGTATCCTGAAGATTATGGCCGGCAGAATCGTATGTCGATAGTGGCAAACGGTAAAATCTATATGGCCTGGCTCGCCATCCATGCATGCTTCAGCGTAAACGGCGTCGCCGAACTGCATACGAAGCTGCTTGAGACCAGAGAACTTAAAGACTGGTATGAATTGTACCCCGGAAAGTTTAACAACAAGACTAACGGCATAACGCAGAGACGGTGGCTGCTCA
>JALCCK010000091.1 GCA_022640795.1 Treponema sp. | reverse complement strand
GTTTGCAGCAATTTCAGGAGCATTTACCTTCAGATAAAAAACACTGTCCGATAGCTGCCGTTTTTCGATAATATCATACATACGCGATCCTTCTGTCTGTACATGAATTTTATTTTAAACTAAATAAAAAAGCCGGAGAAAACTCCGGCTTTGTTTTCTTGTGTCATATTGTATCAGAAACCAAACCTTACGCCAACAGCAGCACCTATACCGCTCATAGAAAAACTGTTTACAAAGTCAGATCCCTGAAGCGAGAGCGCCGCATCGATCTCCAGAACACGGACATTGAGCATAACACCGATTTTATGGATAAAAATCTGATTCAGATATGCAGACGAAACATCAACTCCGAGAGCTCCGAACAGAGACAATCCGAGGCCTGCCGTATATTCCGGGTAAACGGCATAATTATCAGAGAACGGATACCGTATACCGACACCACCCATTCCGAATAACGTAAACCAGCTGCCGAACGGACGGTACGCGGCCTGCGTTCCAAGTCTGAGCGGACGGTTTATATAGTACGTCGTATCGCTGTAGGACCAGTCGGAAGTGTCATACGTGTAGTCGTCGAGAGAATCAGTCGTGTCGCTGCTGACTGCATCAAGGATACCGTCAGTCTCATAGGAAAAGGAGGCTGTCGTCGTCGCCTTGCTGTGCAGCCGGCCCGGAATGATCGGAACCCGCGTAAAGACACCGACATCAAGATCGTCCAGTATCGGGTATTCCGCCTCCGCGGCCAGATCAATACCACTGCCTTTCCAGATATCTTCCGAACTGACCGTATACTCGTAGGAACCGGAATCATTTTCAATCAGATCCTGAATACCGGCCGCCGTATAAATATTTATCTTTGAAGAAGCGACGGCTCTGATACTTCCGTCGGCGGCAGTTTCATATTCGACCTTGGCATCGTCCGCTTCGGCATATACCAGCGGGCTGACAATACTCGGCGTTACTTTCAGTCTGAGTTTACCGAATTTCATTCCGACCGATGCGCTCGTCACTGCAAAAACATCCGCAACCGCAGTGGCATCGACCGTCTGCGGCTCATCCGACAGGGAATTACCTTCTCCGATCAGTTCGAACAGTTCTTTTGAAATATTCCCGTAACCGTAACTTTCAAATCCGGTTGAAAAACCGAGCCTGATTTTCTTGAGATTAATATTCACGAACGATGTTCCGTTCAACGCCATATTGAGATCAAACCCGTTATCAGGCATCTCTTCGGCGATTTTGTTAAGGTCTATCACAAGATCTTTGACCATCACATCGGGAACCGTCACGTAGTTGTTAGAAACGGATACATCAAAATCAGATCCGAATTCGATATACCGGTGAGGAGGATTGATTTCGGCAGAAACAGCCGTTACGACGGCCAGTGCTGTCAGAAGGGTTATCAGCTTTTTCATTTAGTTATCCTCCCCGAACAGTGTGACCGTTCCGTCTGTGGTAATACTGACCGTTCCGTTAAACGAGAAGTCCGCATCCCGCGGAACGGAAATGGTACCCGCCGGAATCGTCATGGTAACCGACGGAGTAAATGGATAGGTCTGCAGAATACTCAGAATATCGTCACTGTTCATCGAGATCGTACTTTTACCGGTGGACAGAATTGTCTGCGGATCTATTCCGGTAATATGCGGATCAAACGTAACCGAAACAACATTGGCAGGATCATCGTACTTAAAGACATCGTTGGTAATAGCAAAATTCGCGGTAAATGTCTTGATGGCATCAATATATTTTCCTATATCGGAAGTATCCGTAACTTCATCCCGTTGGAAGAGATCCTGGGTAGTATCGACATCCGCAAAATCAAGAACATCAATTGAGCTGCTGTTCATAACTTCCAGGCTGAGCGGTACGACTATATACGCATCTACTTTGATTGCGGCATTCTCCGATACCGCAGCAGAACTGATCGTCGTCCCGCCACCGACAGCTATGGAATATGCAACGTTTATGTTTCCGGAAGGACGAGTCCCGCCCGCATCCGCATTAACCAGCGACTTTGCATCAACATAACCTGTAAAAGGCACAGCAGAATCAGAAATATCCAGTGTTACGGCACCGTCGGCTCCTTCAACGAGCGGCGGCGGTGAAGCAGAATTTATTGCTGTAGGTCCACTTGAATTGCCGACAATATAAAGCTCATCAGTTCCGGCCGACAATTTAATGGTACCGTTCAGATTCAGAGAACTTCCAGATAAAGAAGGAATTTCCGCATAGAAATATACGGGAAGTTCCGTCAGATTAATATTGTCGATCACACTTGAGTCTGCAAGATTTTCAGAAAATTTTGAAAAAATACTCTGCACGTCGATTCCCGTATCTATCGTACCGGACTGCGGATCGCTGTCTTTAAGAACAACCTGACTCCAGTCAGTAACGAGCGACATATTTGCGGCAATGGTGTACGTCTGGCCGAGTACTATATTATTCACCGTTACATAGGACGGATGCGCCACCGTTGCTCCGGGCAGCCCAATATCTGCACTGAAATCCACGGTCGAATTCGTCGAAGGATCAATAATTACGGCCGTCGTCATATCTGCAGTACCGTCGGTGGTACCGGCCGTAAGGGTTTTCGTATCGGATATTCCGAAGAAAGTAGATGTCCCCGTCAACGCTATGTCATTTCCGGCAGGAAGCGTATTGGTATACGTGACGTCCACTCCGACGTTCGTAAAATCAATACTGGTGATATAGTCTGTTATACCGCTCGGCAGCGCTTCCGAATAGGAGTATGTCAAATTGACCGTATCGCCCATATCTACAGTCGCGGACGACAAATCAGTTATCGTGCAGGAACCGACCAGCGTCACCGCGGCTGGTTCCGTAGAAAATACAAGATCAGCATTATTCAAAGAAACCGAAACGGTGCCGTCCAGTATAATATCCTCCGGCGTCAGCGTAGATCCGACAAGGCTCTGCTCTTTATCAATCAAGTATGTCCCCGCCTGAGGCCCGTCAGTCACATCGGCGATCGTTAAGCCTCCCGATAAAGAAATGGAAGAATCACATTGCACGCCGGTCCAGCCCGTCGGCAGCTCCGCGGAAAACTGCAGCTTGTTGCTGCTATCCGATCCAATAACGGCTTCCACAAACGAATTCGCTATACTCGACATATCAATCGTCTGGGAAACGGAAACAGTCCCTGCGTCGCCGAGTTCTGCGGATGTCATAGTAAGGCCGCTAATCTCGGAAATGTCCGTATCGGAACTGAATGCCGCACTGAGAGAATATTCCGTTGTATTTCCCGAAGTACCGCCGGACAGTGTACCGGAAAGAACCAGTTTCATGGAAGGATAAAGCGTAACACCCGCCAGCGGAACGGCGACCGTTGCCCCCTGCGCAATGTTCGTTGCACTGCTTGTTGACAGTTCCGTCCCATCAGACTTCTGCAACGAAACTGTCAGAACCGCCGAATAGCCGGCGGTAGGAGATCCTGTAGGTGTAAAAGTAATTTCCAGAGCACCACTTCGATACGTCGCATCCGTAAAAGTCGGAGCAGAAATATCAATGGAAGCGGAAAGACCGCCGGGAACAGCATCTGCTGTTGAAACTGACGTCGCGCCGGGTTCCGGAAGGTTTATGGTTCCCATGCCGTCAATACTTGAGGCACTCACTATCTGTGATCGTATATCAGGAAGAGGAAGCGACTGAGAAAAATTCCGAGTTCCGATCTCCGGTACCGTTATATCCTGAGAAAAGGACATATCGCCTATTCCGCCGGAAAGATCCAGTCCGTCAAAATAGGAACCTATATCGACGGGAATTTCCTGAATCGGATATTCAACCAGATATTCCTGAATCGACGAATTTCCTCCCGGATTGTAATCGTAGACGTTAAAATCAGTTCCTGATCCGCCGGCTGAATCAGTAAGTTCGTCTTTTAATTTGTCTACCGAAATATAATCGGAAAGTGATTTGGTGTACGTTCCCAGCGGTGCCGAATAGTCGGCGTTCGTTTTAACCGAAACCGTCTCAGGTACCTGTAAATCGGAAAATTGACTACATGAAAATATAATTGAGATTACAGCAAGAATAATTGCTGTACGAATATACTTGAACATAGCAGCCTCCTGCCTTTACGGCGATTAAAGTTAAACTTTTTTTACTTTTCCGGCTGTTGCAGTATAAATTTAACATAAGTTATTATAAATTTCAAGCTAATATAAAAAAACACTCCCGGAAAACGAAAGAGTCCGTTGTCCGGGAGTGGTATCAGCAGCATTTTACAACTGCGTTATTTTTTCAGCAGAGCGGCAAACGGATTATACATGGTACCGTCGTCGCTGCCCGAAGACCGCACGGAAGACCGCCGGTCCCGGGACCCGCCGGAAGCGCCGTTTTTACCTTTCACAACGACAACCCTCTTTGCCCCGGATTTCCGGTCGGCTGAACCTCTCGCTCCGCCCATACCCTGATGGCCGATACGTTCCGCTGCGTCGCTTTTCAGCGACAGACTTATACGGCGACGGCTTTCATCAAGTCCGATAATCGTAAATTCCTTTACATCGCCGACTTTTATAACGTCCATAGGATCGGAGACAAAACTGTCGCTGAGCTCGCTTATGTGGATAAGACCGGTTTCATGAATACCGATATCGACAAAAGCGCCGAAATCGACGACATTCTTTATCTTGCCGGTCACTTTCATGCCTTCGGTCAAATCTTCGAATTTAACGACCCCTTTCTGCATAATCGGTGCGGGATATCCGTCACGGGGATCGCGGTTCGGTTTCTGTAGTTCATCGACGATATCGTTCAGTGTCGTTGAACCGAGACTATACTTTTCTTCCAGCTGTTTTTTAAGCGCCGCGGAAATCTTCTCTTTTTTCTGAACAAGCGGAAGAATCTCACGGGCAGCTTCGTAATTTTCCGGGTGAACCCAGGTATTGTCGAGCGGATCGGTACTTTCGGGAATCTTCAGGAATCCGGCACACTGTTCGTATGCTTTCGGTCCAAGACCCTTTACTTTTTTGAGTTCTTCGCGGCTTGTAATCTTTCCGTTTTCATCGCGGTATGCGACAATTTTTTTCGCGGTTGAAGCGTTTATGCCCGAAACATATTTCAAAAGCGAAAAACTTGCGGTATTCAGATTCACGCCGACCTGATTTACGACGGACCCGACGACTTCGTCGAGCATATCGCTGAGTTTCTTCTGATTTACATCGTGCTGATACAATCCGACACCGATTGCTTTCGGGTCTATTTTGACCAGTTCTGCAAGCGGATCCTGCAGACGGCGCCCCATGCTGATTGCGCCGCGGATCGTCAGGTCAAGATCGGGGAATTCCTCACGGGCTGTTTCACTTGCTGAGTAAACGGACGCCCCTGATTCGTCGACGACGGTATACCGGACGTCGGAATAGTTTTCGCTGATTACTTTACTTACGATTGCCTGAACCTCCGGGCTGCCGGTTCCGTTTCCGACGGCGACAACCTGAACGGCATATTTTTTTATCGCATCCTTAATTGCGTTATAAGATCCGTCGGGATCCGCAACCTGCTTTATAAGGAAATAACCAAGATATTTTCCCGTTTCATCCAGCGCAGCGCACTTCGTTCCGGTACGAATACCGGGGTCAACGCCGAGAACGCGGCTGCCTTTTATCGGCTGTGTCATGAGCAGATTTTTAAGATTTTCACTGAAAATTCCGATACCGTGTTCATCGGCATCGTTCGACTCGTCGCTGCGTATTTCACGTACGACTGCCGGTGAAAGCAGTCTGACCACACCGTCCTCTATCGCATCGCCGTGGTATTTATTGTGAATTGCAGCACGTCCCTTCAGCAGCGCGACCGCTTCGTCAACGTCAACATCGATTGTTACTTCAAGCTGACCTTCGCGTTCGCCGCGGTTTATGGCAAGAATACGATGCGGTTTTACCTGATTGAGCGGTTCCCGGTAATCCCAGTACATCTGGTACGTAGATGTCTTTTGTGCTTCTTCGTCACCGATTCCTTTCGTTACGACGGAACCGGCTGCAAGATACAGTTTGTGTACAGCTGCACGGTTTTCCGTGTCCTGCGATACCCGTTCGGCAAGTATATCTTTGGCACCGGCAAGCGCATCTTCTGCTGATGCTACGGAAAGTTCGGGATTCTCCGCGTCTTCCCTGACAAATTCCGCCGCTTTAGCCTCGATACCGGCATCGTCGAGTTCAAGCATGGCGTCTGCAAGAGGATCAAGTCCTTTTTCAATAGCCGCCATACCGCGGGTCTTTTTCTTTTTCTTGAACGGTGCCCACAAATCTTCAAGTTCGGTGAGAGTCTTGGCGTTCATAACCGCATTGTACAGCGATTCGGTCAGTTTACCCTGGCCGAAAACGCCTTTTACGATTTCAAGCCGGCGATCCTCAAGATTTTTATATGATTTGAACAGATGATCGCAGTCGCGGACCTGTACTTCGTCCAGTGAGCCATGTTTTTCCTTGCGGTAACGGGAAATAAACGGAATCGTACATCCCTCGTCAACAAGACTGATAACAGCGCTGACCTGCTGGGCACGAATGTTCAGTTCGTCAGCGATTCTCTTCATGATTTCAACTTCATTGACGCTCAGTGCATCAATTTTTTCCTGTGTAAATTCCATAGGACTGTATTCTACGGAAAATACGGGGAAAATGCAATCAGAAAATAAACAATCCCTGTTTACGGATGCGGCCCCGGACCGGAATCGACGCGGACGGCGACAGCTGTTGTTACAGATTTTCCGTTCCGGCCTGTTTCAGCCTGCCCTATGCCCGAATAGAATTCGTGACCCTGCAACAAAATGTTACGATAAAAAAACATATTCGGTAATTTATAATAGTAAATTATTACTGCCGGCCGGAAAACACAGTTATGACATCAGACCACCGCAACTTTTTCAAGCATCCGCGGTTTATCAGGATTATTATCGAGCAACGCTGCCAGCTGGCAGGCGAACATCTGGATAATAACGGCACAATGGAAGGGATTTATACAGTCGGATCCTGTCACAGGGATATGCAGCGAAACAGTTCCTTTTCTGCAAAGATCGCGGTTATCGGAAATAACAAGCGTATCGGCACGGGACTCCCGGATTCTGTCGATAAAAGCTGCTGCTTCTGGAACAGAATAAATCCCGGGGGCTATAATAATGACCGGTAAATGATCATTTACCATTGCCAGCGGGCCGTGATAAAAGTCTGATATGGCGAATCCTAGTGCTTTTACGTACGTCGTCTCCTGAATTTTTAAAGCGGCTTCAAGAGCTACCGAATAATTGCTACCGCGCGCAAGAACAAAACAATCACTCATAAAACGATAGCGGGGAACAAGCGCTTTTATCTCACCGGCCATACCGAGAACGGAACGAAGCGAATCAGGAAGTGAACGATGCTCTTCCGTAACCTGTGTATTACCGGAGACGGCAAGTGCCATCTGAAGCAGCAGATCCATTTCGGTTATGAACGTCTTCGTAGCAGCAACGCTTTTTTCGGGACCGGCACTACAGAAGAGCACATACTCAGCTGCCTCTGCAAGCGGTGACTCCTGTTCATTGGTTATACCGGCCGTCAAGGCTCCCTGCCTGCGAGCTGCAGCAACGACGGTAACAGCATCAGCCGTCTGTCCTGACTGCGAAATACCAATAACCAACCAGTCTTTTAAATCAAAATTACATTTATACAGCGTAAGAAGAGAAGGAGCAGAAAACGTTACCGGAATGCCGCTCAGAAGACCGAATATATATTGTCCATATACGGCGGCATGATCCGAAGTGCCCCGTCCGGCAATCATAATATTTTTTATAGTCCTTTTTTTAAATTTCCGTGCCAGTTCTGTCACGGCTGAATAGTTTTTTTTGCTGCAGGCGGTAACAGCCTCCGGACTTTCCGCTATTTCTTTCCACATCAGTGTATCTTCTGCTTTCATATCTTCCTCCTGAAAACAAAATCCTGTTTATTTTCAATAAATTCAAATTTCAAAATCAAGCGCAGCAGCCGCAGCGCCAGTCAGCGTCGCTTCTTCTGCCGAAAAAAACTCAGGATAGACGCCGACTTCCTTTTGTAAAAAAGATGAAACATAAAAATCCAATTTACTGCGAAACCGCCTGGACCCGTAAAACGTCGATCCTTCAGCAACAACATATGATGGGCTGCAGGGATCCCGGCCACTCCCGGATTTACACATAACAGCGCCGAGAACGACAGCACAAAGCAGTGCGGACCGTTCAAACAATGCATCAATTATATAATAGAGAATGGTACGATCATGTCCGGTAGACTTCCCCCTATCGCAGCACGAAGCAAGCATGCCTCTGCCGTATGGCTGTAAAAGAAATTCGTCAAGTTCTTTTGAAGGAAGGTGTTTCACACCGTTCAGACAGGCAGCAAAATCAGATGAAAATAAGCCGTCCTGCACAGCGGTCCGAAGGATTTCAAGCAGCAGAGGCCCCTGATACTTTCCGGCAACCATTTTTTCGTACTGATCCAACCCGAAATCAGACAATTTTTTATCAAACTCGACATCAATTTTTCCACGCGAAAAGCCGTTATATCCGCACGACTCGACATTTATCAGCATTTTTCTTCCGGACGCACAGCCCGGAATCCTTTCTCCCTTTTCGAAGTATGAAATATTCGTACCTGTCCCGTAAATAAACCCTATGGCACCGTCAAAATGCCGTCCCGGTACCGTACGGACACCGCCGAGCAATACCGCAACTGCATCATTTAAAACGATAATCTTTACACCGGAAATGCCGTCGGCAGCGAGAGCCGAACGAAGATTTTCACCCACTTCTGCTCCTATCAGATCTGAAACCATCAGCTGCTTGCCTGATGCGACCACGACGGCATCTCCGTTTTTTTCCGGTTGAATTGCAAATGAAAAG
>JALCCK010000090.1 GCA_022640795.1 Treponema sp. | reverse complement strand
GGACAGCAGGAACGTATTGCTTTAGCCCGGGCACTTTATCACAAAAGGGATCTGCTGGTGCTTGATGATCCGTTTTCTGCTGTTGATAAAAGGACAGAATCGCTCATTATGCAGAATATTAAGGAACTGTGTGCAGACAGTTCCGTTCTTTTGATTTCACATCGTTTGTCGCTTTTTCCATCTTTTGATAAAATTGTTTTTATAGACCAATCAGGGAAGGTCTTTGTCGGTACGCACCCTGAGCTTATGGATAGTTCAAGTTCATACCGGGCATTAGTGAATCTGCAGTCGGGAGCCGCAAAAAAGAATGACTGAGAAAACAAAAACAGCCCAAGATATTATTATCGGGGTCCTGAAACAGCATCGGGCGGTCACGCTGCTGCTGGTTAGCGTCGCTGTCTGTTCTGCCATTGCCGGTCTGGTACCTCCGCTCATTTTACGGTTTATAATTGACAGATTCCTTACTGTTTCCGGCTCAAGAACCGGACTGTCAGCAGCAGCACAAAAATCAGGTCTCGTTTATGCGGCCGTTCTGTATTTTCTTTCGTTTGCAGTTATTGGTCTTCTGGATGTACTTAGAGAAACTATTCTTGCTGTTGCGGGGCAGAAGATCGTTGTTACGTTCCGCACAACGATGATGGATAAACTTTTCCATCTGCCGGTACAGTATTTTACGAAACATGAAAATGGCTCGGTTGTTTCGCGGTTTACCAATGACGTGGATTCTGTTCAGAATCTTTTTACGAACGGTGTCGTCGGAATGATAATGGATCTTTTCAGAATAATTGGAATTGTTATTTCGATGTGGTCGTTCAGTGTTGCGCTTGGAATTTTTATGGCAGCAATACTTCCGCTGGTGTATCTGCTCACCAGATTTTTTCAGCGTCACATGCTTAAAGCACAGAAAGAAAAAAGGCATATCATTGCAGGACTGAATGGGTTTGTGCCTGAAACGGTACGGAATATCGCAATGATTCATTCCTTTAGTAAAGAACGTTATATGCAGAAAAAATATGCAGGCAGCCTGAAAAAAAGTTATGATACGATAGAAAAGGTGAACTGGTATGATTCTGTTTATTCTCCGATTATCAGAGTACTCAGTTCTCTTGTTGTTGCAACGGTTGCGGTTGCTGCATCGACGCGTTTTTCCTTTGTTCTGATCAGTGCCGGTACAACTGCCGCCGCAATCCAGTATGTCCTGAATGTTTTTACCCCGATAGGAAATCTCGGCATGGAACTTCAGAGTATACAGAGTGCGGTTGCCGGTATTGTACGGATAAATGAATTCCTGGCGGAAGATGAGGAAAACGACAGAAAAAAAATTTCCGACACAGCATTACTTACCCTGATACGGGAGAAAAAATCCATTGAATTTGATAACGTTACGTTTGCCTATGACGAAAAGGCTGAAATTCTGCATGATGTTTCATTCAGAATAGAACCTGATGAAAAGATTCTCCTGCAGGGGCGAACCGGTGCTGGGAAAAGCACTATGCTGCGTCTTATTGCAGGACTGCTTGCTCCTTCGGCAGGAAATGTACGGATAAGCGGAATAGACAGCTGCCGTATCCCGCACAGGTTCGGCCGGCGTATTTTCGGTTATGTGCCGCAGCAGTTTTCGTTTGTTCCCGGAACGGTTCGTGATCAGATAACACTTGGTGACCGTTTAATAACCGACGCTCAGGTAGAACGCGCGCTGCTTTGTACCGGGCAGCTTGATTCTCTGAAGCTGCTGAAAAACGGATTGGAGACTCCCGCCGATCCGACTTTATTTTCACAGGGACAGCTGCAGCTCCTGTCGATAGCCCGTGCTGTTGTCGCTGATCCGCTTATTTTACTGTTTGATGAAATTACGGCGCATCTTGATGTGGCAACGGAAAAACGGCTGGCTGCGGCGCTCAGAGAAGCGGGAAAGAACAGAACTGTTATCTCTGTTTCCCATCGTCTGTCTTCCGGTCTGCAGTATGACCGTGTTGCGGACGTTTGTGACGGGCTACTTTACTGGCGTGAATAGTCATTTTCCGGCTGCTGATGCTCAGGGGTATATGAATGATTACTTCCCAAATCGTATATTTTCCTCTATACTAATATAATGTACCGTCTTTATGTAGAAAGAAAAGAAGACTTCAGAAATGAAGCATCCCGGATAAAATCCGAAATCAGTGAATTTCTTGGAATCCCCGGCGTAACCGGCGTAAGGTTTCTAAACCGATATGATGTCGACAATGTTTCTGCAGAAGTTGCCCGTGCAGCGGCTGTCCGCATATTTTCGGAACCGCAGAGTGATTTTTGCTTTTTCGAGCACATCGAGTCGGGACCGTCAGATACCGTAATTGTGTGGGAATATCTTCCGGGACAGTACGACCAGCGGGCGGATTCTGCAGAGCAGTGCCTTTTGCTGCTTCGTACGGGCATGGCCGAAGAATCTGCTGAAGTCGGTACAAAACCGCCGCTTGTCCGTTGTGCAAAAATGGTTATTCTTTCCGGCAGCGTCACGGCGCGGAATGTAAAAAAAATCGAAGACTATCTGATAAATCCGGTCGACTCCCGACTTACGACGGAAGCTGTTCCCGGATCGCTTGAAATGAAAGCTGCCCGTCCGGACGATATTCCTGTTGTCAACGGTTTCATAAAGTATGACGGGCAAACCCTTGAGGCGTACCGTCAAAAAATGGGTCTGGCAATGGATTTTGCCGATCTTGCCTTTCTACAGGAATATTTTAAAAAGGAAGACAGAGATCCGACTGAAACCGAGATCCGCGTTCTTGATACGTACTGGTCCGATCACTGCCGTCACACGACTTTTCTGACGGTACTGGATTCGGTTGAAATAGAACCGGGACCGTATGCGGATATTTTCAAAAAATCACTTGAAGATTATACGTCGATACGTACCGATCTGTATGCCGGCCGCAGCGATAAGCCGGTAACGCTCATGGATATGGCCTGCATTGGTGCAAAATACCTTAAAAAGGTCGGCAAGCTCGACGATCTTGAAGTTTCCGGTGAAATAAACGCCTGTTCGGTCTTTATCGATGTTCATTACACCACCGATAAAACCGGAGCGCCGATAAAATCCGATGAACCTGATGCAACGGAACGCTGGCTTTTGATGTTCAAGAACGAAACGCATAATCATCCGACTGAAATAGAACCTTTCGGCGGTGCCGCTACCTGTATCGGCGGTGCGATTCGTGATCCGCTTTCGGGACGTTCGTGGGTCTATCAGGCGATGCGTGTGACCGGTGCGGCGGATCCGACGGTCCCGCTTTCGGAAACGATGCCGGGAAAACTGCCGCAGCTTAAACTGGTCCGCGAGTCCGCACAGGGATATTCTTCCTACGGAAATCAGATCGGACTGACGACGGGGCAGGTGACGGAATTTTATCATCCGGGATATGCCGCGAAGCGTATGGAACTCGGTGCCGTTATTGCGGCGTCTCCCGCCGATACGGTTGTGCGCGAAGAACCCGAATCCGGCGACGTGGTTATTCTCCTGGGCGGCGGTACCGGACGGGACGGCATCGGCGGTGCGACCGGTTCATCAAAAGTACATACCGAACAGTCCGTGACGACAGCCGCGGCGGAAGTTCAAAAGGGAAACGCGGTCGAAGAACGCAAAATCCAGCGGCTTTTCCGTAATCGTGACGTGAGTCTGCTGATCCGGCGCTGTAATGATTTCGGCGCCGGAGGAGTATCCGTCGCGGTCGGAGAACTTGCGCCGGGACTCGATATAAATCTCGATGCCGTTCCGAAAAAATATGACGGCCTGAACGGAACCGAACTTGCCATATCGGAATCGCAGGAACGGATGGCGGTCGTCGTCCGCAAGCGTGATGCCGGAAAATTTATTACGGCCGCGGCGTCAGAGAATCTGAATGCAGTTATCGTCGCTTCGGTAACCGATACCGACCGTCTTGTCATGAAATGGCGCGGGAAAACGATTGTCGATATAAGCAGAGAATTCCTCGACACGGCCGGTGCCGTTCATCATGCTGATGCGCTTATAGAGAGTCCCGCGGCTCCGGATAAATCGCCGCTTGTTACACCGCTTGAAAGCGTCACCGCAGCGTTTAATGGAACATATCACACACGAAATCCTCAACTGCAGCAGGTCGTGAACAACGCTGCCGCCGGAATTGAGAAAGCATGGCTTGCCGATATGGCGGATGAGGCCGTCTGTTCCCAGCGCGGACTGAGTGAGCGGTTCGACGGTTCCATCGGTGCTGCTACCGTTCTGTTTCCGTACGGTGGCCGGTACCAGTGTACGCCGGAAGCCGCTATGGTAGCGAAAATTCCTGTGTGTGCACCGCGTGAAACGTCTACCGTCAGTCTTATGTCGTTCGGGTTTGATCCGAATGTCTGCCAGTGGAGCCCGTGGCATGGCGCACAGGTTTCGGTTCTTTCTTGTCTTGCAAAGATTGTATGCGTCGGCGGCGATCCTGCGACCTGCCGGCTTTCTTTTCAGGAATTTTTTGGCCGTGCGGTAGACAAAAAGACGTGGGGGTATCCTGCTGCCGCACTGCTCGGTGCGCTCGACGCCCAGAACGAGATGGGAACCGCTTCCATCGGAGGTAAAGACAGTATGAGCGGAACTTTTGAGCAGTTGAACGTTCCTCATACGCTCGTTTCATTTGCAGTCACCCACGAAGAAGCCGGAAATATAACAAGCGGCTCATTCAAACATGCCGGCGACGGTTTGTATCTTGTACAGGTTCCGTATTCCGATAAACTCGTTCCCGATTTTAAGACTTTTTCGGCTAATGCACAGATTCTGTATAAGCTGAATAAATCCGGTAAAATTGCTGCTATGTATCCGGTTTCCGCCGGCGGCATTGCGGAAGCTGTTTCCAAGATGGCGCTGGGAAACAGAATCGGTGCCGATATAGACTATGATGAACACGGGTTGTTTCTTCCGCTGTACGGGGCGCTGGTCGTCGAGACGGCAGAACCGCTTGAAACGGCTGGATTGGCTGCCGGTACCGTTTCAAAACTTGGTACGACCAAAGATGATTCCGTTATAACGGTAAATCATTGTACGATAGCGCTTTCCACTATTGAATCGGTCTGGGAAAAACCGCTTGCAAAAGTGTTCCCACCGGTTTCAGGAACGGAAGAGCAGCCGCAACTGCCTGAATTTGCAAAGACCATTCATACTACGTTGAGCGATATACGGAAAAATCCTGTGTTCAAATCCGGCAGTTCAAAACCCCGCGTGCTGATTCCTGTCTTTCCGGGAACGAACTGTGAATACGATATGGAACGTGCGTTCCGTCTTGCCGGAGCCGAAACGAAGATTATTGTGTTTGCGAACCGTACGCCTGAGCAGCTTTCCGAATCGCTGGAGGCACTTCGGCAGGAAATAGACGAAACCCAGATTCTTGCGCTTGCCGGCGGTTTTTCTGCCGGCGACGAACCGGACGGTTCGGGAAAATTTATTGCGAATGTTCTGCGGGAAGCACGGATCGGTGATGCAGTCACTGCGCTGCTTGAAAAGCGGAAAGGACTGATACTCGGTATCTGTAACGGATTTCAGGCACTGATAAAAACGGGACTTGTTCCTTATGGAAAAATAACGGCACCTGCTGCGAATATGCCGACGTTGACATTTAACCGGGTCGGCCGGCATATCTCCCGTATCGTCAGAACGAGAATGGTTTCTGCCGTGAGTCCCTGGGCGATGAATCCTTCGGTCGTCGACGAAAGAATTCATCTCATTCCGATTTCCCACGGTGAGGGACGACTTGTTATACACAGTGAGCTTGCACGGACTCTGTTTGAAAACGGGCAGGTGTTCAGCCAGTACGTTGACGTGAACGGCATTCCGGCCGTAGCGGAACCGGATAATCCGAACGGGTCCCTGTTTGCTATAGAAGGTCTTACCAGTCCCGACGGACTGGTGCTTGGTAAGATGGGGCACTGTGAGCGGACAGTCGGAACCGGCCGCAACGGTAGTTCGGCGGATCTTATAAAGAACGTGGCGGGCGATCCGCTGACAAATAAAAATGAAAGTTCCTGTCAGAATATTTTTGCTGCAGGCGTAAGTTATTTTAATTAGGATCAGGAGTTGTTTACGATGGAAAGAATCTCTTATATGAAAAAAATTTTTACTTTTGCCGGAATACTGTTTGCTACAGGAATTCTGCTTACCGGTTGCGGCGGAGTAAAGCCTGACGAATTCGGGTGGTATCATGATCTGGCTGCTGCAAAAAAAGAAGCGCAGACAAAGAATAAAAACATACTTTTGCTGATGACTGCGGATGACAGTGATACTGAGAGTTCAAAAATGAAAACAGCTGTCTTTAATACTGATGAATTTACGGCAGCAGAAAAAGATGCGTTTGTGTTTTGTAATCTGGATTTTTCTCAGTCTGAATATGCAAAAGGACAGGCAGCAGATGGTGCATCTGAAAAGGAAAAAAAGGTGGCTGAAAACGCAGCTGCCAGATTCAACGATAATCTGAAGCTTGCCACAACGTATAGTATTACAAAAACTCCCTGCGTACTGGTGCTGACAAAAGAAGGCTATATGATTGCCCCAATCGAAAATGATGAAGAAACACAGACACCGAGTGCCTATCAGGCGCTGCTTGATGCTGAATCAGAAAAGATTGGAAAAGTGACCGATATGGTAAAGGCCACTACAGTTGGTGGTAATGTTGAAAAAGTGCGCGCTATTGATACGCTGTATGAAGCTACTGACACGGATTACCGGTATCCGCTTGCTGATCTCATTCGCAGTGTTCCGGCTCTTGATGAAAAAAACGAAACCGGGCTTGTTGGGAAATACGTACTTGCAACTGCAAATGCTGATGCTATGGATGCCTATATGAACAAAGACGTCAAAGGCGCTACAGATGCTTTTGCCAAGGCTGCAGGATCAGATAAACTGAGTGCCGAACAGAAACAGCAGGCTTATTATACAGCCGGATATATTCTCGGTTCCAGCGGATCACAGGATTATGACACGATGCTTTCGTATTTTCAGTCTGCTTATGATGCAGCCCCTGAAAGTGGTTATGCGGTAAATATTGCTCAGATGATTACTATGATAAAAGCTGCACAGGCCCAGCAGTCAGCCGGAGCAACGGCAGTTCCCGGCGGAACTGAAAAACCGTCGGAAAAAGAAGAGTAATCTGCCGCATGGAATCAAAACCTCCTCCTGCCGACACTTTTTCGATTCCGTTGCTGCTGCTTGTTGCAGCAGCGCTGATTGTTTTTTCCCTGCTGTTTTCGGCAGCGGAAAGTGCGTTTCTTTCTTTAAATAAGCTTCGCGTACGGTTCCTTCGCGAACGCAGGGACCGGCGTGCGGAACGTGCCGGAAAACTTCTTGATAAAAAGGAACTGCTTTTAAATACACTGCTAGTTTCGAATGCGCTTGTAAATATACTGCTTTCTGCACTATTGACAGCCGCTGCTCTTAAATTTTTTGGTCCTGCGGGGGTCGGTATTGCAACGTTCGTGGTGACGCTTATTCTGCTTGTTTTTGGTGAAATTACGCCGAAAACAATAGCTACCCGCTATCCCGAAAAAGTAGCTTTCGGGCTCTCCCTGTTCATCAGTTATGTATCTGTTGTAATGAGGCCGATTGTAATCGTTTTTACTGCTGTTTCCAGATTTGTTCTGGGATTTTCTGGAATACGGATGAATAAGCCTCATCAGACTTTTACCGAGGAAGAAATAAAGACGTACATCGATGCCGGCGGAGATGAAGGTGTACTTGCTTCCGGTGAAAAAAATATGATGCGCCGGGTATTTAAATTTAAAGATCTCGAGGCCCAGGATATTATGGTTCCGAGAAAAAGTATTGTCGCAGTGCCCTTTAACGCATCCTATCGGGAAATACTGGAACTTTCGGAGCGGACCCGTTTTTCCTGTTTTCCTGTTTTCAAAAAAGATATTGATGATATTATCGGTATTCTCTATGTAAAGGACCTTTTATTTTATACCGGACCGCAGTATGAATTTTCTGTACAGAATATTATGCGCCCGCCGCTTTTTGTCTCAGGTATCAAAAAGATGTCTTCCATTCAGCAGATGTTTCATGATAACCGTCAGTCTCTGGCTGTCGTGATAGATGAGTATTCAGGAACGGACGGACTGCTTACCCGGAAGGATATTTCCCGGGAACTATTTGGTAGTGTGGGGAGCGGTACGAGTCGGAGTGGCAGAACGGTGCTTGAACACATTAAAAATCCTGCTGACTGTACTGTTCCCGGATCGGTACTTTTAATGGATGTTTCTGATTTACTTGGCGTGATGCTCGAATCACGAATCAATGAAACATTGGGAGGATGGATTGCCGAAAAACTGAATCATATTCCGGAAGCGGGTGAATCGGTAAAGTTTGGCGGTTGGTTGTTCACGGTTAAAAAAATGAGCGGTATGGTAGTTTCCGAGATTAGGATTTGTACGGCCGCCGCTTCGGAAGTACGGGAGTTGTAAATGACCAGAAGCCTTCATATTCTGATAACGGTCATAATACTTGCCGTACTTGTCTGTATTACGGCCTTTTTTACTTCTTCTGAAACTGCATATCTTTCGATCCAGCGTATAACACTTCGGAAAATGCTTAAAGAAAAAAAACGGGGAGCAACGAAGATTGCATTTTTGAAAGCACACATGGACGAACTTTTGACGCTTGTTCTGGTTGGAACAAACTTCGTCAGTACGCTTTCTTCTGCACTTGCAACTGCGCTGGCACTGGAAGTTGTAGGAGCGGGTGGTGTCGGGATTGCGACGCTGATAATAACTTTTTTCATTACAACGTTCGGCGAGATTATTCCGAAAACGGTTGCTGCAGTAAAACCGGAGTCAGTTGCAGGACGTTTCGCCCCTGCTCTTATTTTTCTGGCAAAGATACTGTTCCCTGTCGACTGGCTGTTCACAAAAGTAGCACAGGGGGTGAATATCCTTACCGGACATATCTGGAAAAAGGATGCAGTCCCCATGACTCAGGAAGAATTGAAAACGCTTATCGCCGTCGGAGAAAACGAGGGAGCACTCGAAACCGGTGAAAAAATAATGCTGTACAAGCTATTCGAATTCGGAGATCTTCATGTCTACGATATTATGCAGCATCGTTCCCTTATAAAGTCCGTACCTGAAAAGGCGGATAGGAAAGAAGTCGTTACTGCTTTTAGTACCAGTGGTTTTTCCCGGCTGCCGGTTTACGGTTCCGATTCCGATACGATAATCGGCGTTA
>JALCCK010000089.1 GCA_022640795.1 Treponema sp. | reverse complement strand
CGGAAGCTCAGGCACCATGCTGCTGAACGCTGAAAGTCGGGGAGCATGGGTACGATTGCCGCGCTATTGAAACAATACAGCAGAAAAGCCATACTGGCCATATATCACGATAATTTCATATTGAATGTCTGCAGGGTGTGTTATACTAAGATATGAGTAGAGTTGTTATGAAAAAACTGTTGTTTGTACTTTTATTTATGGTGCCGGCGTTTTCTGCATTCTGTGAAAACAGTTCCGTATCCGTGACGGGAAGCTGGAAGTATTCGTTCGGAGATAATGAACGCTGGAGTTCGCCCGGTTTTGACGATTCGTCGTGGAAGACCGTCGATGTGCCGTGTAATCTGCCGATGGAAGGACAGTGGGTCTGGTTGCGGAAAACGCTCGACGTACCGGCGTCCCTCTCCGGTCAGAGGGTGTTTTTCAATGTCGGATGCGGCGGTTTTTCTGCGGACATTTTTATTGACGGAAATTATAGTGCGACGTACGGCACGATGCCTCCCGCCGGCGATATCAACCCGCTGCTGAGCAAAATGATTGCCATACCGACTTCCAGCATACATAACGGCAGGGTTTCTATAGCATACCGGTTCTGGACTCCTGCCGACTGCCTGGTACTGGATAGCGTCGCCTTCGGAAACGGACGTCAGGCGGGTATCGTCAATTATACGAAAAACGTTATTAATCTGCGGGTCAATCTGATCATTGCCATACTGTGCCTGTTCATTGCTTTTTATTCTTTTTCACAATTTATAAGCAATAAAAAAGAGACGGCGTCGCTTATGTATGCATTGTCGTCTTTTTTCATATCGGTCTATTTCTACAACATGGGGGCGGAACATCTTCTTCTGCCTTCTTACAATTTACAGAAGGCGCTTGCTCATGTCTGTCTGCCGGTAAGTCTCGGATATCTGTTCCTTTTTCTTAAAATATATCTTGGAGAGGGAATCAGAAAGTTCTGGTATTATGCAAAATTCATTCTTGATGCGGTTGTTCTCGCTGCATACCTGATTTTTATGAATAATACGGCAGCCGGGGAAATGATTTTCAATATCTGCCTTATCCCGGTCATGTTCGTCATGATAGCCGGTCTCTTTATGATCAGCAGGGCGCGGCTCCGCCGTGAAAAGGATGTTCTTCCGATCCTGGCGGGCTTTATGTGCGGTGTCGGATTCGGCGTACACGATGTCGTCTATCAGGCGACGGGACATACACCTTTTGCGTGGCTGCAGGGGTTTGCTTTCTTTGCCTTGAATATTTCCGTTTTTATTGCACTGGCGCGGCGTTCCGCACGTATGCAGAAAGACCTTGACAACCTCATGAAAGAGACATCGGGACAGCGCGACAAGCTTGCTATGCTGTTCGCTCACGCCCGGCAGCTTACAACCGATACGTCGGAAATCGCTGTGTCGCTCCAGAAATCGGTTGAGAGCGTGGTAAAAGCCTCCGCAGATACGACGGAAGAAGCGAGTAATATTTCAGGAGCTATTACCGAACAGAAAAAAATGCTTGATTCTGCAGCAGCAGCGGTTAATAAACTTGTTTTATCCCTGCACAGCACGAATGAAAATCTGGAACGGGAGGCGTCAAGCATTGCAAATACTGCTGCTGATACGTCGAATCTTATAGAAGGATTCACGTCTGTCGGGAACGGTATACGCGGTGCTGCGGGGTTTGCGGAAACGCTTGACAGACTGACCGGAATCGGAGCGGATAACATGAAAAAACTTTCTTCCACGATGGGAAAGGTTCAGAACGCTTCTCATGAAATACTGAATGTTATCAAAATACTTGATGATTTTTCCGAACGTACGAATCTGCTTGCCATGAATGCGTCGATAGAAGCGGCCCACGCAGGTGCTGCAGGGAAAGGGTTCGCGGTCGTTGCGAACGAGATTAAATCACTGGCAACGGCAAGCCGCGTGCAGTCCGGGAAGATCGGTGATATTATCAAAGAGATAAAAAAATCAATAGAAGATGGTGTCGTGCTCAGCGGAAAAGTTAATGAATCGTTTATCAGAATCGAAACGGAATCCTCTTCTACGGCTGATCATGTGAGGCAGGCTGCTGAAGAAATGGCAAAGCAGCAGCAGGAAGGAGAACGTATCGCAAAAGAGAGCAACACTATTTCCGGTTATGCAGCTGACATGAAGCGGGCGTCCGACGATCAGTATACATATTCCGAGCAGGTGAACGGCAATATGAATGACCTTGCAGCGGTGTCTCAGACGGTGGAATCTGCCGCGCAGCTGATTGCATCGGGGAATGCCGAACTTTCAAAACAGATAGACACGCTGCGTACCCTTGCGGGAAAAGCCGAAAAATCGGCGACCGAACTTGCAGATATTATGACATAAATTCCCTGAAGGCAAAAAACCGGCGGGGTAGCGTCGGATCAGCAGCATATCGGAGGAAGTAACATGTTTACCTGGGATTCGGAACAGTATGTACAGTTTGTGAACGAACGGACGCAGCCTGCCGTTGATCTTATCCGGCGTGTTCGGAAAAAGGATCCGCGGAAAATCATCGATATCGGCAGCGGTCCGGGGAACAGTACGCAGGTGCTCTCATCGTTTTTTCCCGATGCAGCTATTCTCGGCATCGATTCTTCCGACGACATGATTCGTGCGGCACAGCAGTCGTATCCGTCGCTGCACTTTAAAAAATGCGACGCACGGACTGAACTTTCCGGACTGGGAGGCGGTTTCGACCTTGTGTTTTCGAATGCGTGCATCCAGTGGATTCCCGATCATCCGGTACTCATTAAAAGCATGATGAACATGCTCCGCCCCGGCGGAATACTTGCCGTTCAGACACCGATGAATTACGATGAGCCGATTCATAAAATTATTTCCGCCGTAACAACCGGCAGTACCTGGAAAGAAAAATTTCCACGGCCGCGTGTTTTTTACAATCTTGCGCCCGGTGAATACTTTGATCTGCTGTCCGGGCTGACCGGTACCTTTACGCTCTGGCAGACGACGTATTTTCACCGCATGAAGTCGCACGACGCCATAATGGAATGGTACCGGGGAACGGGTTTGCGGCCGTATCTTTCAGTGCTGTCTGAAAATGATAAAAAACTGTTCGAGGCGGAAGTGTACGCAAAGGTTGTAAAGGCATATCCGGTACAGAAAAACGGCGAAATTATATTCCGGTTTCCGCGGTTTTTCATGCTTGCTGAGAAAGAATAACCGTCACGTATGAAAACAGACCGTCTGCCTGCCGTTACCATGTGAGTGTGTATGAAAGATGTTTATCGGGAATGTACCGTTTTTGAAAACGGCCGTTTTCTGCTCAGGCTCATTGAAAAAACGGATGCGGCAGGTTTACTGTCCGTCTATTCCGACCGGCGTGCCGTACCGTTATACGGTATCCGGTTGCGACATGATGCCTGATTCCGGCTGACTCCGGAACAGGTGTTTTTTTCTGAAAAGGCGCAGTAAATCATTGCGTCACCTGCGGTCGTGTTCTTACCCGATGTCGTATAGTACGGTATATTTCCGTTCGAGGTAGTCCAGATAGGGAACAGCGGTGAAATCACAGCCGGTAATTTCATGAATCCACTTTTTCGGGGTTTCGTAGTCTGCCTGTTTCCAGACGTGGTCTTTCATCCAGCCGTTTATTTTTGCAAAATTTCCGGTTGAAACAGCCTGGTTGACATCGAAACTGCGGCACATGGTATCGTAATACATGGCATTGTACATATTCCCCAGCGCATAGGTTGAAAAATAGCCGAATCCCGACGACCAGTGGACGTCCTGCAGAATGCCGTCCCGGTCGTTTTGAGGGCGGATTCCGAGATATTTTTCATAGGCGTCATTCCAGAGACCGGGGAGTTTTCCGATTTCCGCATTTCCGTTTACAATCAGCTTTTCGAGTTCATAACGGATGATTATGTGGAGTGTATAGGTGAATTCGTCGGCTTCCGTTCTGATCAGCGACGGGCGGACGATGTTCAGCGCTTCGTACAGTTCCTGTGTGCTTACATCGTGCAGTACCTGGGGAAATATCTGTTTTGTTTTTGCATAGATGAAATTGATGAATTCTTTCGATCTGCCGATTCGGTTTTCGTAAAAGCGGGATACCGATTCGTGCATTCCCATCGTTTTGTCCCCGTTGATATAATGCGTCCAGTCTTTCTGCGGCTGGTTCATTTCAAACAGCGCGTGGCCGCATTCGTGGATAATGGAGAACATGCTCGAAGCGAACTGTACCGGATAATAGTGTGTCGTTACCCTGATGTCATTGCAGCCGAGTCCGTCGGTAAACGGATGCTCCGTCGTCGTAAACGAACCGCGTTTGAAATCGAAGCCAAGTATTTCAAGCAGAAACTGCGCCATCTGTTTCTGCTGTTCGTCGGTTACCGTCCGGTTCAGAAAATCGGTGCGGATCGTTTTTCTGCTTTCCTTTATTTTTTTCAGGAGCGGGACAAGCCGCTTTTTGCAGGTTTCGAAGATTCCGTCGAGATCTTTTGTCGTTATACCGCGTTCATAATCGTCGATCAGGTTGTCGTACCTGTCCGGAAGGCGGTTTTCGCGCAGCGATATTTTTTTCAGTTCAATATCCCGGATTTCTTTTAGCGACGGTGCAAAAATTGTATAGTCCGACTGCTGTTTTGCAGTGACCCAGTTTACGAAAGCTCTGTTATACGCCAGCGAAAACCGGTGATCCATTTCCGGCGTGATATTTTTTGTTTTAAAATAGCTGCGGTGAAGGTCTCCGGCAAGGATCCGGTCGAGCGGATCTTCGAGTTCGTCTTTGTGTAAATATAAATATTCTCCGGCGTCTGTAAACTGCTGCTGTTTGCGCAGTTCGAATGCCTTGTTTGAGAGGAACGCGCTGATTTCTCCCTGTTCTTCCATTCCGTCCGGAGGGCAGATGGTTTCCTGATCGAAATTCAACACCCGGCACGCATGTTCATATGATTCAACATCGTGCAACGTTTTTTTTACGAAATCGAGTTTTTTCTGTAGTGCTTCTGTCATGATAAATTTCCTATTCCTTCATCGCCGCGACGAGTTCGTCGACGCTGACGGTTGCGAAGGTCGTAACGGCATCGCCTATTGCATAGGGCAGAATCAGCGTTCTGCCGATGACCATGGCGCCGCAGGTATAAATGACGTTCGGTACGTAGACGGTCTGCTCCTTTTTTGACGGGGAGATCAGCGGTTCTTTCAGGCGTCCGATGACACGCCACGGTTCTTCTTTGTCCAGCAGAATGGCACCGAGCGAATACGTCCGTACCGGGCCGACACCGTGTGTCAGAACCAGCCAGCCTTCGTCTATTTCAATAGGTGATCCGCAGTTTCCTATCTGTATCAGTTCCCAGCTGTAGGTGGGTTTCATCAGCGGTTTCGTATCGTACCAGAAATAGAGATTATCGGATGTCATGATATACAGCGATTCATTGTCCTGCCTGCCGAGCATGGTATACTGCCCGTTTATCTTGCGGGGAAACAGCGCCATTCCCTTGTTTTTTGCAGCGGAACCACCGAGCGTAGATATTCTGAATTTTTTGAAATCCGTCGTTTCCAGCAGTTCGGACATGATGTGTTCTCCGTCATAGGCGGTGAACGTCGCATAGTACAGCTTGCTTCCGTCTTCCTCGATGAACTGTACGAACCGGGCGTCTTCAAGTCCGTGCTGCTGAGACGGTGCTGCCGGGTAGATTGCCCGTTCTGAAATTCTGCCTGCCGAAAAATCGAGCGTAAAATTTGATAAGGCCAGAGATCTGATACTGTCCAGAGTTTTTTCCATTTCGGTCCGGTTTACATCTATATCGGAATGTCTGATTTTATTCAGAACCGCATCCAGATCGTCCAGCGTGAAGTTCTCCGGTAAAGAATAAAACAGAGAACGGTTCATACTGGTTATGAGCCCGAGTTCTGTCATTTTTCGTATACAGAGATCCCGTTCATATTTGTATTCCCTTTTTGCCGGTTCATATATAATAGAAGAATTCTTCGATATCGTAACGGTAAAATTCCGGTCGATTTCACCATCCATGAATGTCAGGGAAGAAATGTGCCCTTCTCCGATTGCCCGTAAACTGATGATGAATTTAGTAACGCCTGCCTTATCCTGTACCGGATGGGGAACAATAGACGGATTGAACAATGCTGTCGATTCGAGCGCATACTGCTGGGTGAAACAGGCTCCGATGAACTGTTTTTCTTCATCCGGAATTGAGATGTTTGACGGTATCAGATTTTTTATATTTTTATAATTTCTGAGCAGTATGTCTTTGACAACCTCGTCGGAAGCGTCCAGCCGGTCATAAATACTGTGCAGAACTCTCTTTCGTTCGTTTTCCGGAGTTGCGAAAACCCTGAAGAGTATATGCTCTATCTGGGCAGAACTGCTCGGAATAAACGGACGTACAAGCATACGCCGTGAAGACGGTTTGATCTGGATTGAAAGTTTCGTTACTTTTATCATATATCCTCCAATAGTCTGAAGGTGAAAACACCCTGTAGCAGCGCGTTTCTATTGGTACAGACATATAGATAATAAAAGCAGTTCTACCATATTGTCAAGGAAATGTACCGTTTTACCGAATACTGCCGTTGAGTCAGGTCGTACCGTTGTTACCGGTCCTGAGTTCGGTCCCCGTGATTCAGCCGGTTCGTGTAAGCTTCATTGTCTGCCGTGTTTTCAGGATTCTGGTTTTTTTCTACAATCCCTTCAATCATTGCTTCTACGTAGTTTATATCTTTTGCATCGAGTTTTTCGAGAAGCTCGATAATGTTTTCATATTTATGATACAAGACGAGTGCCCTTCCATTTTCAATTTTTCCGTCATCACCGGTTACGAGATATTCTGTTGTGACATTCAGGGCCCTTGCCAGTTTGACGGCGACATCGGCAGCGGGCATCCGCTCCCGTTTGTCGACATACGTATCGAGCGTCCGTTTACTTATATTTGCCCTGGCTGCGACTTCTTTTAATTGCAATCCCTGATAGGCAATTTCATCTTTTAGTCTTTTCCTGAATGACATAAAAAAATAATACCATGAAAAGGGGTATTTATTACTTGACTTCACCTTATAGAGGGTGTAATATTTTATTATTATCCCATGATAAGGGGTAAATATTGGTTATAACAGGTTTTTCGATGGGGAATACCACATACTGACGTGTACGTTAACCCATGCCGAAATCAGGAGGATGTTATGAAAAAGGTTCTGTTGTACCTGCTTATGGGTACTGTTCTGGCTGCCGGAGTTTTTGCCGGCGGAAAAAAGGATGCTGTTGCTGCCCCGGCGGAAAACACCGGTAAAAAAGTGGTGATCGGTTATTACGGTATCGATGCCACGCAGGCTTTTTTTAAGGATGTGTATGACAGTCTTGCCAAAGCCTGTAAAGCGCGCGGGTGGGAACTGGATGCTCAGTTTACGAATTATGATCCGGTCAAAATGCGTTCGGCGTATAATCAGTTCAAGGCAATGAATGTCGATCTGATCATCGATGGAAATGCAATGCAGGACATAATTTTACCGTTTGCACAGGAAGCTGCCGATGATAAAATTCCGTATCTGGGATTATCTGTTGATCTTCCGGAACCGAGTTATACTTATGGAACCAGTAATCCTGCGATGGGGAAGGCAGTCGGATCTTTTATCGGTAAACACATAAAGGAGGACTGGGGCGGAAAAGTAGATCTTATCGTTCTGGTCGGTACTTTTACGTCGGGACCGCAGATTACGGAGCGGCTTACGTCTGCCGTACCTGCACTGGGAACGTTCGTCGATATTACCGGTAAAAAAGTAGTCAAAATCGATGCAGACTCTGGAGATACCGCATCAGCATACCAGCAGGTGATGGATGTACTGACGGCCAATCCCGATAAAAAAATCGCTATGTTCTGTCAGACTGACGACATGGCTAATTCTGCTTTTTCTGCTGTTGAAGCAGCCGGCAGAGGTCATGATGTTATGGGTACCGGCAGCGATTGTGTCAACATTGCCCTGCAGTATTTCAAGCATGCTGTTGATACCGGCGACTATTCCGTTCCCTGGAGAGGTTCCATTTATCTTGGAGCAAAGAATTATGGCGAAGCGCTGTGTCCTATTATTCAGAAAATCTTGAAAGGAGATTCTTCTGTACCACATGCTATTCTTCGTCCGTCTGATGTCGGTGGTATTTATAATCTGTATGAACTTTTCCCTGAATTGAAAAATAAATAATGTAAAGAAATAAAAGGCTGCTTTATATACAGTTTGCGGGGAAGGCAGTCTTTTATTTTTTATCCAAAGAGAGGAAAAAATGCAGTTTCTTGAAATGCACAATATTACTAAGCGATTTCCGGGCGTTGTTGCACTTGATAATGTCGACCTGAACATCAGTCCTGGAGAGGTTCTGACTATTGTCGGAGAAAACGGTGCCGGAAAATCTACTTTGATAAAAATACTATCCGGCGCCTATCAGCAGGATGAAGGGACTATTACTATTGAAGGGCGCAATGTCGGAAAACTGACGACCAGAAAATCACTGGATGCCGGTATTGCCGTCATTTACCAGGAACTCAGCTATATGCCGTATATGACTGTTGCTGAGAACATTTTTATCGGCAGACTTCCTGAAAAACACGGTGTTATCGACTATAAAACGCTGAAACGGAAAAGCCGGAAGATTCAGCAGGAAACGGGGCTTGGTCATCTGGATCCCTTTACTAAGGTTTCTGAACTTTCAACGTCCGAAAAACAGCTGCTTGAGATTGCCCGGGCCTATGCAAAAGACATGAAGATACTGATCCTTGACGAACCGACTTCGTCGTTAAATGAGGAAGAGACGGACCGGCTGTTTTCATTAATCCGGAAATTACAGAAAGAAAAAAAAGCGGTTATTTTTATTTCTCATAAGCTGGATGAAATATTTGAAATAGGAACGACGGTTCAGATTATGCGGGACGGAAAAGTTGTCAAGCATTGTCCTGTCGGGGCTCTTGCAAAGCAGGAAATCATAAAATACATGGTGGGACGGACCCTTCATGAAATGTATCCGATACATGCCCATGCTATCGGTGATGTCGTTTTTTCCGCTAAAGCGGTCAAAACGAGCAGGCTGAAGAATATTTCGTTTAACGTTCGAAGCGGAGAGATTCTGGGATTGTACGGACTTATGGGATCCGGCTGTCCCGAAGTTCTTGAATGTATTTTCGGAGCCCGCAGAATTGATTCGGGATCTTTTTATTTGAATAATACCGAGATTCATATACGGAATCCGAAAGACGCTACGCAGCACGGTTTTGCCTATATACCAAGCGAACGCAAAACGGAAGG
>JALCCK010000088.1 GCA_022640795.1 Treponema sp. | reverse complement strand
TCATTCACCGGTCTGTTTTCAGGTGGCAGCACCTTGTGCAGTGTCAGCATTTTGTGTTTTATTGAATAGCCCATTTGTCATCTCCTTGTTTAGAGGGTATGACATCTATCCTGACACATAGCGACGGTGCCGCCGCCGTATGATGTCTGTTGCATAAACAGTGCTGCCGTCAGAAAGACATCGGATTCTGTTCCTGAGAAATAATTTCCCAGTTTTCGAGAAGGAAGTAGCCGTCTTTTAGTGCCTGAAACGGGGAAATGGTACTACTGGGTGTTTCTGTTTCAGAACGGATGATCCCCGTCAGCAGAAGTAACTGTCCTTGTGCCTGACGTAATTCATTCAATACTTTCTGAGAAGCCTGTACCGTATATTGTCTGCCGTCATCAGTGTCGATGCCGACAAACGTGTGCGGTTCAGACCCATGAATTTGGATATGACCGCACAAAGTAACGGTTCTGTTTTTTTGTTCAGGAACATTTTCCGGCCGATGGAGTGACATCGAAGAGCCTCCTGCACTGCAACAGACTGCGATTACCGCCGCAACGAAAATTTTTCGTAGCAGCATTCTTTTTTTCAATGGATTCATATTCTTCATTTGTTTCATACTCTTTTACCAATTATACGTTCACCGAATCAACGCGTACAGCGTCACTGAATCAGTGCGTACAGCACCTCGTTCGATGACCGGGCCGTCAGATCTATCGACGCGGTACCGTTCAAGGTTGCTATCGAGTCATTCGACGTTAGTACATGGACGGAAAATCCCCACCTATCGAGCGGCATGGTTCCCCGTTCATCTGCATAGAAGATGAGTGGTCCGTATACTGTTTGATTGTTGACTGTCACGCTGTAGTCCGTAAGGTCAACAGGAGAGAATATAAATTCATAACCGCCGACGGAATTCGTGACCGATTTGTTGAACGACGGATGGTTTTCCGCCAATCAGAATCCGTATACACAAGCGCCTGTCCTTCCTTGAGAAATACCGACGTACACGTTTCAGAATATCCCTGAGCCTGCAGCGCTGCCGTAATGGAGTCCATGTCAACCGAATGGTTGGAAGCTATCTCGTGGATAAGTTCCGCACCACCGTAATTACGGGCGAGATACGCGCCGAACGCATAGGCGTTCGCATACGAAATCAGAACATCGGTTCCGGAACGCCAGTACGTCATACCGTACGGATAATAGTAATTGAAATACCGAAATCTGCTTTTAGGCGAATCGTCGTCAGAAATGTTGAGATACGACTGCATCATGTCTTCACAGACCATCGACATCATTTCATTATACCATGTCGATGGGGAAACACTGTTTTCGATATTTTTGTGTACGAATTCGAGCATGTGCTGGAATTCGTGTGCGAGCGTCGAATAGATACCGCCTGCATAGGCGTCAAGAAAGTGTGCGTCGACGTAAAACAGTTCCGTTTCGTTGCTCCGGAAATCATACGGGGTGGTCTGCAGATAACTGTCCGTATACAAATCTTTTGACCAGAAAAATCCGAATGTTCCACCGGTTTGACTGGCGCTGTAGTCGCCGTCTATATCGTAAACAAGAATTGAGATTTTGTCCGACGGTGAAACGAGATTCGTATAGACATTGTCTTCATCGTACTTTGCGCCGAATACCGCTGTTTCCGGTGGATATATCGTGTCAAACTTAGCGGCAGCCGCTTCCGCCTGTGCCGTCGTTATTTTGTCGTCCGTACCGCTTGTAGAAGAATCATCGTAATTGTCATTACAGACCCAGACATAACAATAGGTTCCGACTGCCCGCAGCGTTGCAGACGTCTGCGTCCATGAATCATCGCTGTTCTGGATCCAGAATGATTCCGTAGCGCCGACAGCGTGCGAAGAATCCCCGATGGTACTTTTTGATTTTTCAGTAACTGCAGCGGACCTTCCGGCATTTTTTCGCAACGGCAGCGGATTTGCGTTAAAGGCGGTTGCTTCAGGATTATCATATCTGACAACCGTATCCGGTCCGACTGAAAAAACTCCGGACGGTATTCCCGCTGCAACACCAGCAGTTGCTGAAGCGGTATTCACCGTGCGTTGCGATTCGCTGCTGACGGAATCGGTTCCTGATACATATCCGGTGTTTGACGCGTTTATGGCGTTGTCCGTCGGATTGTATTTCATCAGATAGACGTTATTGCTGCTCAAACCGGTCAGCCGCAGAGTCGTCGTATTGGAATTGACTTTTATGTACGATCCTGATGAAACTGCAACAGTTTGCGTTACGGGTGTACTTGATTGTGATTCAAACAAGTCAAGGCTGCATGAACTTACCAGAAATATAGCCGCAGCCGCGACACAAAGCATTGTGCGGAAATGTGAGGCATAAATTTTCAATTTTCTCTCCCTTTTGTCCTGATTTTTACATCATTTTTACATCATATGTGTAGTATTGTAGCCAGACATCAGAAACCTGTCAACGTTCTGGTAACCGTAGAGCCGCAGGCTTAACAATTTATGTATCCGGTGTGTCCGGTCACTGCGGCAAAAGACGGGAAAACTGCAGAACCGGAACGGAATTCTATAAAAAGGAGAACTGTCAGTCGATCCCCGTTTTACCTAAAGCTGTACACGCTGCAAGAACGTCTGTATCCGGTAATAACCGGCCAGTTACGCCCGCGCCGTTTAAAAGCTCTCCGCCTGCAACGCGTACCCGGTTTTCCCAGGTACGCATCCACTGTCCGTCACCCCAGTCGTATGAGCCGAAAAGTCCTATTTTTTTGCCGGAAAGTGATTTTTCTATTGAAGAGAAAAAGACTTCCATAGAATCTTCAAGCGTTTCGCCGTCCATAGCCGAACTACCGAAAAATATCGTATCGCAGGCAAGCACCTCGTCTGCTGACGCAGCTCCTGCGTGATATACAGTTACGTCTCCTCCGGCTGCAAGTACACCCGAACGTATTGCCTTCGCCATCTGTTCAGTATTTCCTGTTGTACTTTCATATACAATAGCAGTTTTCATAAGACCTCCCGTACAGCCCGGCGTGCAGCAGATTTTTCCGCTGCACGCCGGTATTTTGCTATTACCTGGGGAAGCGAATTACCTTCCTCAATCCATTTCCGGCACAGTTTTCGACATTCCCGCTGCAACAAACAGGTACGTCTGGCATATTCGACATCACCGTACACCTTCCACAAGCCGCAGAATTTACACGATGTTCCGTTGTATCGTTCGAATCCGATAACGTCTTCGAGCGGATACCCTAAGAACAGTCCGATTTCATGGGGGAAATCAGAATTCCCCTCAAGTCGTTTTAAAAGCTCCTGTACGATGGCTTCGAATCCGCTGCCGGCCGGATACCCTTTTGACGCAAGATACTGTAATTCCTTCCGCGAAAGAATATGCGAAGCAAGCAGCATCCGGTCATAGACAAAAACAAGTACAAGATTTTTTGAGCGGACAATTGCCGTCAGAAATTTTCCGTCCTTGTTAAAAATTCTGTTCAGCCCGGCTATTTTTTTACTTTCTGCCAGGAACCGTACGCTTCCGAAGGATGCGATAGCTGCAGGTTTTATGCCGCACAGAGCGGGCGAACAGACACAGGCAAGTGCTTTATCTAAACTCATTATCTATAAGTTAGTACATGCTAACTATAATGTCAACAACTTTTTTGGTTTCCGGCAGAAAAATACTGTTGTTTTTGCTATGGATACAGATAGGGATTTTCCGGTGGAGCTGCTTCTTTAATTTCTGTACACTGTATTTGTGGTTCCGGCTCTCCCTGATAGGTTCCTGCAGTAATAATTCCGGTAACGGTAACCCAGGTATCGTCTCGTACCAGTTCAGCATACGGTCCGTGCATATCGTACAGACAGGTGAATCCGATGAGTGAAAGATCTGCGACACAGCAGGTCATGAGTTTCCGGGTCGGTGAGAATGTTCCCGGTTCAAAGAGAGATGGATCTGTTACGACCTGTCCTTTCATAGTAACGGTCCATCCCGTATAGTTGTTCAGATGTTCTTCGATTTCTTCCATCCACGGATACAGTTGGGCATCGTTTATTTCAATATGTTTTTCATTTTTATAGTATCCGGCTAATATCTTGCCCGAGTCAGCTTTAAGTGTATCCGGAACCGGTTCCGCGTTTTCTGAAGGATTTCCCTGCTGGCTGCTGCTTTCCCCCGGATAATGACGAATCAGTTTTTCAAGCTCTGCATCGGTGAGTTCCTGTCCGCTGGCAGCCTTTCGTGCCATAATTGTCTCCCGATAGTGAAAGACGGGTATCGTAAGGCAGATCAGCAGTATATACAGAACAAGTGTCCGTATACCGCCTTTTACGGTGCATTCGTGCAACCCGTGAATGACGGTATGCCATATTTCCGCTCCGGTCCAGCATAAAAAAAGTATACCGGTCAGAAAAACGTAGACAGAAAACGTATGAGCAATAAAATATTTGCTTATTCCCGATAGCGTACTGTATATCATGAGAATTCCGAGCGCGGTAAGTATAACGGTTTGTGTTGCCGTAATAAATTTGCGTAGTACTGTCATAATAAAAACGACTCCAGACCGGAAAATGAAAGGCCGAGCATGACCAGAAAGCAGATACAGAATGTCGTAACAGCCATCCGTACGGCAAATTTAGGGGAACACATTCCGCTCAGCATTATAATGTTTTTTATGTCCATCATCGGACCGAATACCAGAAAAGCCAGCTGCGGGGCAGGGGAAAGACCTTTCCCTATAACACGGCAGATAACTGCGTCCGATGATGAACACAGCGACAGAAAAAAGGCAAGTCCCATCATGCCGAGAATCGGAATCATTTTTCCGGGAATACCGTGAAAAGAATTCAGACTGGAAAATGCAGCGGTATGCTTTATCCATACCTGGAAAACCGTTGCAACGGCAATACCGGTAATCTGCCACGTTCCTACTTCAATAAATTCTTCGCGGCTGTGTTCCAGAACCTCGAACAGTTTATATGAAAAACGGGTGGCAGACGGTTCTCTGCTACAGCTGCAGCATGAACATTCAACGTGATTTTCCTGCTCATTAAAATGATAACAGCTGCTGCGGAATGAAAAAAAGAATCCGGCCAGCAGCGCACAAACAATCCCGAACCCGACACGGGCAGCTACCATCCGGACGTTACCCCCATATGCATACCATGTCGACAGAACAGCTGCCGGATTGATGATAGGGGCAGCCGTCATAAAAGTGACTGCCGCCGGCAGCGGAATACCTTTTTTTATCAGACTCCGGAAAACAGGCACCGAGGCACAGTCACAGACGGGAAGAAAAAAGCCTCCCACAACTCCGAACAGCAACCCCGGAAAAAGACGCTGCGGAAAGATTCTTTGTAAGAATCCTTCAGGAACGAAAACAGTGATAACAGTTGAGATTAATACTCCCAGAACAAGAAACGGAACTGCCTCAAGCCAGGTTCCGGAAAAAATGGTCAATGCGTTTAAAATAATATTCGTCCTTCTTTTTTATACGAACAGCATACCGGAGATTGTTCTTTTGTCAATACCGGATGAAATGCGTGCCCCCTGGATGTTATACCCGTTTTTGCGGTATGCTTTTCCGCAGGAGATAAAATGAACGTATTTTTAAAAAAAATAGTTATGACTGCCGGAATTTTACTGTTCGCCGGCATGTGTTTCGCTGCAGAACCGGAATCGAATGGTAACCGATGGAAGGTGATTGTCAGTATTGCCGACCAGAAGACCTATGTATACGATAATGAAAAACTGGTTCGGGCCGCTGTCTGCTCTACGGGAATCGAAGACGGAGACAACGATACGCCGCTTGGTGATTATATTCTGAACGAAAGCGGACAAAAGCGCGGGGAATTTTTTTATTCAAGAAAAGTCGGCGAAGGAGCCCGCTACTGGGTCGGATTTATCGGCGGTGTTTACCTGTTTCATTCTGTTCCCGTTACCGAAGACAATGTCGTCATTCCGGAAGAAGCGGCAAAACTCGGGGAACCTGCATCTCACGGCTGCGTCAGACTCAGTATGCGGAACGCTTACTGGTTTTACCGTACCGTACCGGACGGTGCGTCGGTGCATATCCAGAAAGAACCATACACCTGCAGTACAGATAAACTTGCGTCTCCGCTGGTTTCAAAAAAGCAGGTAACGTCGTGGCTTTCTTTTCATGAGCATGAATATTACCAGCAGCATCTGCTCAGTTGTGAAGCTGCACTGGTCCGCCTTACTCTTGCGATAACCGGCATCAGGGATCTTGATGAAGATACCATACTGTATTCCTTTCCCTGGGGAACCGATCCTGAAAAATCATTTGTCTGTGACAATGTCGATGCCGGCAGGCGGAACAAGGATGGTTCCATTCACTGGAACAATTACGGTACCCATCCGCCGCTTGTCGTAAAAACACTGCAATCATATCTGCATATGTATGGACTTGATGCTAGTTATGAAGTCAGAGAAATGAAACTTTCCGATGCAGATCTTCGTAATCTTGCAGCGAACAATGAACGGTTTCTGGGAGCCGTTGTCTGGCTTGTGGGCCATCCGGAACGCTGGGGAGAACATCCTCCGGTTAAAAACGGAATAGTGCTGGGAGAACATGTACGCTTTGTCGACCCTGAACTGGACAAAGCCGGAAAATTCATGGTATGGGACCCTGAAAAACATCCTGACCAGCCCTATCACCTGGCTGCAATTCCGACGCGGAATATGTTCGGCTACCGGACTGTAGCGCTTTTTAAAAGATGACGCGGTTGTGCCGCATCCGTTTGCTGCGGCTGCGGTTTTATGAAAGCGCGGACATAGTCGGGAATACCGCCCGGATTCTGAATCGTTATGATGGCGTATCCTTTATGCAGTGACAGAATGCGCGGCCAGTAGGCATAGAAATTCGGTTCCCAGAAAGTCGGAGCGTATTCTCTTTTGGCCAGAAAAAGGCTTTTAAATCCATAAACAGTATTCATTTTTTCATAAATAAAATTAAAAACTTTTGCGGCATTTTTATCGGCAGCAGGAACGTTATCCGTCGTTACGCGGGCAAGCGGCGCGATGCCCATACTACCCCACCGGATTCCTTCTTCCCGGAACCGGTTAAACGCTTCGTACAGTATCAGTTCCGATATGCCGCCCGGCGCGGAAGGACGGCGTCTGGTAATGTCGGCCATATATCCGTTTCCGCCTTTGGTGATAAACGGAATAAAAACGGTAAACCCGATAATACGGCCGTCGGAATCGACGGCATAAAAATACCGTTTATCCAGCGGATTATCAAAACCTATCGTTCCCAGTGAAAATACGAGCTTTCCTGTTTTTTTCTTTTCAAACCACTCGTCAGAGACGCTTTGGAATTCAAGTTCGATATGGTAGTCCCGTTTTTCGAGCGGATGATATTCGAGTACGGAACAGAATTTGCGGGCATGATTTACCGATGCCCGGATTTTTGCCGCCCGGCCGCCCTTCAAAGAGTACGTATTAAGATCAAACCGCGCTTCATCGCCCGATTTTGCATAAGCGAATCCAAGATTACGATAGTATCTGAGAAATGCCGGTGTGATATTAAGAAAAACAACGCTGAATCCGTGCAGCAGACAAAACTCTTTGAATTCCCGTAACAGTACCGGAAAATCAGCAGCGTCGCAGACCGGGTCACCGAGTACAATGATAACGTCGTTTACGATTCCGTATGCTATAAACCCTTCGACAGAGGTCCCGAAAAAATATAGTTTGTCGTTTTCGAGCGACAGATAGGAAGCGGGGTTCTGTCCGTACCGGCTGAGCAGTATTCTGACACGCTGTTCGTCCGCTTTTGTTCTGGCTGTCCCTGTATTATAGAGCCCGGACAGTTCCGACTGGCTCCGGAAAAGACCTGCTCGTTTTGCAATTTTTTTTAAAACAAACTGTGATACGCCTATAATCTTATTCATCATATATTCCTTTTTTTATTGTAAAACCAGCAGGATAATAAAAAGGATACACGATATACAAAAAAATCAGAAACAGAATATTTTTCCGGCAGCGACTTGCTAAAACAGCCTTTGGTGTTTAAACTACGTACAAGCGGCAGTGGAGCTGCCGGCTGCATGATTTTCAGGAGTGTAAAATGAAAACTGTAGTTATATGTCCTAAAGCGAAAGGAAATACATTTACCGTCTGCTCTTATGCTGCACGGAAAACCGGTGCTGATCTGAAAATTCTGTCACGGGATACGGATTTGAATCTGTCGGACTATGACGGTATTATTTTCGGTTCCGGTGTATATGCCGGAAAACTTCATAAGAGTCTCAGCGTGCTGCTTGGTACGCTCAAAAAAGATGCGGTAAAACCAGGCTGCCGGTTATATCTTTTTCTGACCTGGTTCGGACGCGGTCATTCCGATTCCGACGCTTTCAGAGAGGCCGGACATATTCTGAGTGAAAACGGACTGCTGCTGGAGCCCGATACCGCTTCATGTTTCGGAGCAGGATTCGGTTTTATCCGGACCGGGCATCCTGACGAAGCAGATTTACGTAACATGCTGACATGGGTAAAAAGGATCATGACACAGCAGTCCGCAGCGGTTTCTGACGACGGGCTTCCTTTTATTACCCATATCGATGATTTTGTCTATCCGCCGGCACCGATACATACAATTCGTGATACTGCCCGCGGTATTATTTTGAAGGATGGCCGTATTGCACTGATGCATGTCGTCGGGACGGACAAATTCGGTGTCCGCGATCACTGGGAGACACCTGGCGGTGGTATCGAAACCGGAGAAACACCGGAAGAAGCCTTACATCGGGAAATACAGGAAGAACTCGGCTGCACTATAGACAATATCCGCCCGATCGGCAGAATCAGTAACGACTATAATCTGATCGGCCGCTGCGACAGAGCCTCTTTTTTTCTTGCAGAAGCAGGGGATTTCAGTACTCCTCACTATACGGATGAAGAAAAAACACTGTTTAAAAATGTCGACTGGATTCCTGCTTCAGAAATTGTTTCCCGCTACGAAAATTATTCGGTGACAGCTCCTGACGGTACAAAAACCGGTGTCGGGAACTGCGGCCGTATTATTCACCGGCGTGATCTTATCATGATAAAACGAGCGCTTGATATGATTCACTGCTAAGAAACCGTTGATGAAACCTGTTCCCGTTACAGTCCGCCGGATACGAATTCCGGACTCCTGTCGGCATCTTTTATAATTCTGCAAATTGCGATACAGTGATACTATACAAAAAATCAATACGGAGGAACTTTATGGACGAGGTTTGTGAATTCCTTAAAAAATGTGGAACGTATTATCTGGCGACGGTCGACGGAACACAGCCGCATGTACGGCCGTTCGGAACTGCACATATTTTTGAAGGAAAATTGTACATTCAGACCGGAAAGAGAAAAGAAGTGGCGAAACAGATGGCAAAAAATCCTAAAATAGAAATTTGTGGTTTTGTCGATGATTCATGGATCAGAGTTACGGCTGCTGCTGTTGAAGACGACCGCCGTGAAGCACGAGCCAGCATGCTTGACGCCTATCCGTCGCTCAAGGAAAAATACAGCGCTGACGACGGCAATACGGAAGTTCTGTATCTGTCGGATGCAACGGCAGTCTTTTATTCATTTTCCGGAGAACCGAAAACCGTAAAATTCTAATCATGCTGCTGAAGACTGCTGCCGCTGTCGGCATAAAGGTAACGATTCCTCTTTGTACCGGCGGCAGTCTTCTTTCAGCGGTCCGGTAGCATCAGATGCACGAAAGTTTTTTCAGTGCATTGTAGATGCCGTCATGGTCGATATCGTCTGTTACGCTGTCTGCCGCCTGTTTGACCGCTGCAGGACTGTTTCCCATTGCGATTCCGCATCCGG
>JALCCK010000087.1 GCA_022640795.1 Treponema sp. | reverse complement strand
GTAAACGGCGTCGCCGAACTGCATACGAAGCTGCTTGAGACCAGAGAACTTAAAGACTGGTATGAATTGTACCCCGGAAAGTTTAACAACAAGACTAACGGCATAACGCAGAGACGGTGGCTGCTCAATGCAAATCCGGAACTAGCCGCTTTTATTACCACGCGTATCGGGCATGGCTGGGAAAAAGATCTTGGAAAACTGCAGGGATTAAAAGACTATGCAGCGGATGAGGCTTCTCTCGATGAATTATGGACTATTAAGCAGCACAATAAACAATTGCTAGCCGGTTATTTAAAACAGAGCCAGAATGAATTTCTTGATCCTGAAAGTATTTATGATGTTCAGGTAAAACGTCTTCATGAATATAAGCGGCAGCTGCTCAATGTTTTGCATATTATGTATCTTTACAATAAGGTCGTCAGCGACCCCGCTTACAACCGGCCGGCACGTACTTTCATTTTTGGAGCAAAAGCGGCGAGCGGGTACCGCCGGGCAAAAGCTATCATAAAGCTTATCAATACTGTCGCGGATAAGGTTAACAACGACCGGCGTGTCCGTGGCAAACTTCGCGTTATTTTTGTTGAAAATTATCGTGTAAGTGTTGCGGAAAAGATTTTTCCTGCTGCAGATATCAGCGAACAGATTTCAACTGCCGGATTTGAAGCTTCCGGAACGAGTAATATGAAATTTATGATCAACGGAGCCCTTACACTCGGAACGCTGGATGGAGCAAATATCGAGATCGTTCGGGAGGCGGGCCGGGAAAATGCATTCACCTTTGGTCTCACGGCAGAACAGATTATACAGATAGAGAGCGAACACAGTTATAATCCGGCTGTATATCTGGAGCGGAATCCCGAACTGGCCCGGGTTGTCGAACAGCTTGTAGACGGAACATATGATCCGACGCAGCAGATCTTTAAGGAACTGCATGATTCTCTGCTCTACGGGGTTGAGGGGCAGCGGCCGGACGTGTTTTATGTTCTTGCTGATTTTGACGCATATTGTGAGGCACAGGAAAAGACTGCTGCTGCCTACCTTGATAAAAAAAGGTGGTCCCGTATGGCTCTGATGAATATTGCTTCCGGTGGAAAGTTTTCTTCGGACCGTACAATTGAAGAATATGTAAAAGATATCTGGCATTTGAACAAAGTCGACATAAAATAGCACCTGATATCGTACACATTGAACAGTGACATGATTATGACTATAATTGCTGTATGAGCAAAATACGAGATATTCTTGATTTGTATGTCACCTTTTTCAAAATAGGGTCGGTAACATTCGGAGGGGGCATTGCGATGCTCCCTATTCTTGAAAGAGAACTGGTCGATAAGCGGCACTGGACCGATAACAACGAGTTACTTGATTATTATGCGATTGCTCAAACAACACCCGGCATCATAGCGGTAAACGTTTCTACCTTTATCGGTCATAAACGAGCCGGAATTGCCGGTGGTATTTTTGCAACACTCGGTGTTGCATCGCCTTCTATCGTCATTATTTCTCTTATTGCTAAATTTATAAGTACCATCGATGAAATAGACTGGGTAAAAAAAGCTCTCGCCGGTATAAATATCGCCGTTGCCGCAAATCTGACCTATTCGACGGTCAAATTTGCACAGCGGTCGGTTAAGAACTTTTTCGGAGCAGTCATGTTTCTGGCAGCCTTCGTTGCTATTTTCTTTTTTAACATAAAAACTGTGTGGGTTATTTTTTCGGCCGTGTTCATCGGTATTGTGCAGGCATTTTTTACGGGACAGTTGAACCGGGCCGATTATCTGCAAAAGAAAAAAGGGGGTAAATGATGCCTCCTGTATCACTCTTTCAGCTTTTCTGGATGTTTTTTTATATCGGATTGTTTACGGTTGGCGGCGGATTAGTCGGTCTTACGCTTATACAACAGACTATCGTTGCCCGGGGACTTATTACACAGGCGCAGTTTACAAGCATGGTTGCTATTTCCGAATCTACCCCGGGAGCGATAGGCATCAATATGGCTACCTATATCGGTTTTAAATTCTACGGTCCTTTCGGCGGTATCGTTACAACGCTGGGACAGGTGACCCCGTCTATTATCTGTATTCTGCTTATCGCGTCATTGTTTACAAAGTTTCAGGAAAAACCGCTTGTCAAGGCGGCATTTACTACGCTGCGTCCCGCAACGGCGGGAATAATTCTTGTAGCAACTGCACAGGTTTTTAACCTCGCACTGCTGAATATTCCGGCCGACCTTTCCAGCCTTACCGTCCCTGCTGTATGGCTGAACATTTTCCAGTGGCGGAGCATACCTTTTTATTTACTGGCAGTCCTGCTTCTTTTTAAAACAAAAATACACCCGGTGCTTGTTGTTGCACTGGGTGCCGTTTTCGGAGTTCTTTTCCTGTAGGTTTTTAAGTACCGGAAGAATCTGTCTTTAAGTCCCGTTTCGTTTGCGCTATTTCTGCGATACTGGTAACAATTCCTGCAAGGTCCTGTATGTCCGAAGGAATAATTATTTTTGTTGCTTTCCCGTCGGCTGCTTTTTCGAAGGCTTCAAGGCTTCTGAGCTTTATAAGTGCCGGATCGGCCTGAATATCCTTTATCATTTTAAGACCTGCGGCAGTAGCCTTCTGTATGTCGAGAATCGCCTGCGCCTGACCTTCCGCCTCTCTGATATTAGCCTCTTTTTTACCTTCGGCGGCGAGTATGACCGACTGCTTTTCGCCTTCGGCAACAAGAATGGCTGACTGTTTTTTGCCTTCGGCAATAAGTATCGCTTCCCGGCGTTCGCGTTCAGCACGCATCTGTTTTTCCATAGCCTCCTGTATGGATTCCGGCGGTTTTATGTTTTTAACTTCGACACGATTGACCTTTATGCCCCACGGATCGGTCGCTTCGTCCAGTATGGAACGTAATTTATTGTTGATAACGTCACGGCTTGTCAGTGTCTGGTCAAGTTCCAGCTCTCCGATGATATTCCGCAGCGTTGTTGCACTCAGATTTTCGATCGCACTGATAGGCCGTTCAACCCCGTAGCAATAGAGTTTCGGATCAGTTATTTGAAAGAAAATAACCGAATCAATCATCATGGTAACGTTGTCCTTCGTGATGACCGGCTGCGGTTCAAAATCGAATACCTGTTCTTTGAGGCTGACTACTTTTGCTATGCGGTCTATAAACGGAATTTTTACGTGCAGGCCGGTGTTCCATGTCTGCTGGTATGCGCCGAGCCGTTCGACAACGGCAGCCTTTGACTGCGGGATGATTCTGATATTCGTTATGATAAGAATCATCACAATAATGATAAGTACGATGATAACGTAGGTCATCTGTCTCTCCTCTAAAAGATCAAACGGATCTCGTCCGTCACGGGTGGGAGGAACACTGTCGTTCCTCTTTCAGGCAGTAAACGGGAGGTTTCCTGCACTGTATTTCATTCCCTGTATGTCAGGCCGGGGAATTCAGACATTTCTGACGGCAATAACTTTTGCCGTAGCCCCTTCGACCGCGGTAACCAGACATTCGGCACCTTCGGGAATATCTGTTCCGTCATCACTCTGGGCGGTCCATATAATACCGTTTATTTTTACTTCGCCTTTTGCAAATTTTGATATCGGTTTGATGACGACTGCGTCCATACCGATAACAGCATCGACATTCGTTTTTTCTTTCCCGCTTTTGAATTTTTTTACAGCAAACGGTCTTGTAAAAAACAGGAGTACACACGAAATTACGGCGAAGAGCAGCAGCTGCAGTTTGAAACTGAGCGGAGATAAGGAAATAAACACCATTATCAGTGCACCGATTCCGAACCATACCGTTGTCAGCGCCATCGTAAAAGATTCTATGAAAATACAGATAACCATCACCGCAAGCCAGAACCACGGCAGATGCGATAAAATAATTTCACTCATATAATTAAGTATATAGCAAAAATAAAATTTTGCAAACCTTAAACTTTATGATATACTATCTGCCATGAGTACACATATTAATGCACCAGAGGGTGCCATTGCTCCGGCCGTTCTTTTGCCGGGCGACCCGTTGCGGGCAAAATATATTGCAGAAAATTTTCTTGAAAATCCTGTCTGCTATAATGAAGTACGCGGTATGTACGGCTATACCGGAACCTATAAGGGGAAAAAAATTTCAGTTCAGGGAACGGGAATGGGACAGCCGTCTCTTTCCATTTATGTGAATGAGTTGTTTCAGTTTTACGGAGTGCAGACTGCCATCCGTGTCGGAACCTGCGGTGCAATTCACGAATCGACGCATGTACGCGATACAATTCTTGTCTCCGGAGCCTGCTCGGATTCCTCCCTGATGAATCAGCGTTTCGGAAATCTTCATTTTGCCGCAACTGCTGATTTTGGTCTTCTTGAAAAGGCCCATCTTGCAGCGGAAAAACTTGGAATAAAGCACCTCGTCGGGCGGTGTGCTTCGAGCGATTTGTTTTATGACGAGAATGAGAACTGGAAATTATGGGCGAAATACGGCGTTCTCGGTATCGAGATGGAAGCAGCCGAATTGTATACACTTGCTGCAAAATTCGGCCGGAAAGCCCTTACTGTTCTTACGGTGAGCGATCATATCGTTACGGGGGAAACGACGACAGCAGATGAACGGCAGGTAACTTTTACGAATATGATAAAAATTGCACTTGAGGCTGCTGTTTAACCGGACTTCGTGTATGACTGGAAAACGTGTTACTTTTACGGTATACTGATTGTTATTTGAACGAAACTATTTACTGAAGGGGTTATAAAGTGAAACCGACACTTCTGGTACTTGCAGCAGGAATGGGCAGCCGCTACGGCGGAGTAAAACAGATAGACAGCGTTGGGCTGCATAATGAATGCCTGCTTGATTTTGCGTCCTATGATGCAATAAAGAGCGGATTCGGGAAGATTGTTTTTATAATCAGAAAAGATATTGAGGAAGATTTCCGCAGCCGTCTGTTCGATCGCATCGCAGCAAATTGCGATGCCGAATATGTTTTCCAGACACACGAGTCATTGCTGAATGCAGAACAGATAAGAAAATCCGCATCGCGTACAAAGCCGTGGGGAACGGTACATGCTGTTTTGTGTGCTGAAGCACAGCTTCATGAGCCGTTCGCGGTGATAAACGCTGATGATTATTACGGGCGGGAAGCCTTCGTTACGCTGGGAGACTATCTGTCTTCTATAGATAACGATTGTACGGATCATGCTATGGTTGGATACATTCTCGGAAAAACAATGAGCAGAAGCGGTTCCGTGTCTCGTGGTGTCTGTACGGTGAAGGATGGATATCTTGAAAAAATTGTGGAGAATCTGAAAGTTTATTACGAAGGCTCTTCCGTTGTAAGCGAAATAGAAGGGAAAAAGACGTTCTTAACCGGAAACGAATGGGTGAGTATGAATCTGTTCGGATTTAGCCCGAAAGCTTTTGAGATTTTTCATGACTACTGGGGAAAATTTATTACCGTGAATGCGGAAAGCGAAAAGGCGGAAGCGCTGCTTCCGGTCGCTGCCAGCCGGATAATTTCAGAGGGAAAAGGTACCGTAAAATTTTTTACATCGACCGAAACCTGGTTCGGCATGACGTATCCTGCCGACCGGGAGATTGTAAAAACCGAGATAGCTAAAAAAATCGAAACCGGTTATTATCCCGGAAAACTTTGGGAAGAGGAGAAGTAAATGCTAAAACTGAATCCGGTACTTTCAAAAAAAATCTGGGGATACGAACTCTGGATTGCATCAACACACCCGAACGGCCGGCAGCAGGAATTTTATGAAGCGGCCGGCGGTGATTATCCGCTGCTCATAAAAATAATTCAGGCTGATTCAACGCTTTCCGTTCAGGTCCATCCGAATGATGAACAGGCACGCATACTTGAAAACGGAAGCGGCAAAACGGAATGCTGGTATGTACTTGATGCAAAACCAGGGTCCCAGCTTATTTACGGCATGAACGGTCAGTATTCTACTGAAGAACTGCGTAAAGCCATAGAAAATGATAATTTGAACGATTATATGCGAAGCGTCCCGGTTAAAAAAGGTGATTTTATCTATATTCCCGCCGGTACGGTGCATGCCATCGGCGGCGGATTACGCCTGCTTGAAACGCAGCAGTCAAGCGATATTACCTATCGCCTGTACGACTGGGGACGGGGCCGGGAACTTCATATCGAAAAAGGTCTTCAGGTACTGAAGAATGACGGTATCCGTGATATAAAACCCTTTTCCGGAAAATTTGTCTGTCCCTATTTTTCTCTTGAACAGATTGATGTACGGGGTGGATATTGTGCTGTTCTTGATAAGCCTGCTGTCGTAAAACCGTCTTCCTGGGAGCTGTTTTTTGTATTGAACAGCGACCGGGCAGTGATAAAATCTGATGCGGACGCAAAACTTCCCGTAACGATTACTGCAGAAGAAATTTATGCCGCCGCTCCGGGTGAAAAGATAACAATCGAAGGCCGGGCAAGCCTTATCCGTATAAAAAGTCTTGCCGGCTGATTTTAGAATTTTCCGCTAGTCGCCGGCTGCTTCCCGGAAGAAACTTTTAGCCGCAGAAATAACGGTTTCGGCTGTCTTTCCGCTGATTGGATCATAATGATCGAATCCTGTTTCGAAACTTCCCGTTGCGCTTGTCATAGAGCGCAAGTCTATTGAATACCGGAGCATCTCCGACTCCGGAACCTGCGCCCGTATTTCTTCGATTCCGCCGCCGATTGAATTTTGTCCTAAAATACGGCCGCGGCGTGTAGACATGTCGGACATAATATCACCCAGATATTTTGTGTCTACCCAGACCGATACATTCATGATGGGTTCCAGCAGAATGGCTCCGGCATTCCGCATGGCGTCTTTAAATGCGGTACGTGCCGCGATCTGGAAAGCCAGATCAGACGAGTCGACCGGATGATCCTTCCCGTCGAGTACTGTGACGGCAACATCGACAACCGGATAACCTGCTACAACACCGCTTTCCATTGCCTGTCTGACGCCTTTTTCGACGCCCGGAATGTAGTTTTTGGGAATTGCACCGCCGAAAACGGCGTTCGTAAATTTATAATCATCACCGCGCGGCAGCGGTTCGACGGAAAGCACGACTTTTGCGTACTGTCCGTGTCCTCCCGACTGTTTTTTATGCGTATATTCGGCTTCCGCTTTACGCTGAACGGTTTCTCGATATGCAATGCGGGGGATGGTCGTTTCGATCGTTATTCCCGTATCCTGCTTTACTTTGTCGAGTATGATGTTCAACTGCAGCTCACCCATTCCGCTCAGAACATTTTGTCTTGTCTCGGGATTAAACCGGAACGTAACGGTCCGGTCCGTTTCAGTTGCTTTTGAAAGAATACTTTCCAGTTTATCTTCTGCTTTTTTGCTTTCGGCGTTTACAGCAATGGAATAGACCGGTTCAGGATGCCGCAGCCGTTTAAACGGCAGATGGCCTTCCGATACGGAAAGCGTATCGCTCGTATTTGTCACCGTCAGTTTCGCTGCGATGCAGATATCGCCTGCGTTTACTGTTTTAACTTCCTCCAGTTTTTTCCCGATGCACCGGTAGAGTTTCCCTATTTTTTCCTTCCGGTTCTGCGAAATATTCACGACTTCAGTATCCTGTCCGAGTGTTCCTGAAAGAATTTTAAGATAACTGAGTTTCCCGCTGAACTGATCGCCGGCAGTCTTTATGACAAGTGCGGAGAACGGGGCATCTGTCCGGATTTTATGCGTTTCTGTATCTCCTTCCGGATTCTGCAGCGTCTCTATCCGTTCCAGCGGTGAGGGGGCTATTTCTGCAAGAAAATTCAACAGAGGAACAAGCCCCGAATCTGCCAGCGGTACACCGGTAAAAGTCGGAACGATTTTGTTTTCCGCAAAGGATTTTTTGAGCCCCTCGATTATTTCGTCCGTAGTAAGTTCCCCTTCGTCGATGAATTTTACAAGCAGATCGTCGTCGCCTTCTGCGGCGCCTCCTGCAAGAACCGAAAGTGCCGTATGGTATGCCTCGTGGTATTCTGCAGGAATATCGACCGGTTGTTCTTTTGCTCCGTTCTGCGGGATCAGATATGCTTTGCCGTGAAGCACATCTATTACTCCTTTATATGCTGATCCCGTTCCCATGGGGATGGTGACAGGACATACTTCGACATTGAATTTATCATGAATATCTTTCAGCGCCATATCGGCATCGGCACGTTCGTCTTCAAGGTTATTGATGAATACGAGCCGGGGTTTATTTCTGCGGTCCAGATCACGCCAGAGTTTTATCGTTTCAATTTGTGCTCCGGCTTTTGCATCGACGAGCATTATTGCCATTTCACTGGCTCTGAAAGCGGATATGACTTCTCCGGTAAAATCGGAGGACCCCGGCGTATCCCATATATTGATTTCTTTATTGTCCCATTCTATGTGGGAAAGCGTAGCATATATGGAAATATGGTGATTTATTTCTTCCGGCGTATTGTCGCTTACGGTTTTTCCGGAATCAACTGAAGCTGCCTGCGGAATCGCTTTTTCTGCAAATAAAATATGTTCAAGCAGTGTTGTTTTTCCTGTCTGCCCGTGTCCTGCGATTGCCACATTACGTACATCTTCAGTTTTAAACTCCATAATATAGAACCTCCTGTACCGGCTGTTTTACTGCCGGTTATTGTTTATAAACTATGATAGGGGCCCATTTACGGAATTGTCAAGGAAAAAAGCCGCTGCTGAAAATAGAATTGCGTCAGAGATCCAGTCCGCCGGATATCCGTACGTTCCATTTGCTCCTGCTGTCTGCCGGATGGATTCTGTAGAGAACTGCTGCGCTGAGATTGAAGCGGAACGAGGACCGGGCAAAGGTTCCGATGTTCGGCGTGAGTGTCAGTATTCCGGTAAGATTGACTGTATCATAGTAGTTCATACTGCCGCTCAGAAATTTATCCGTAAGTTCCGGCATTTTCAGAAAATCCCATGAACCGGCTGTCCCGTATGAAAAATTTCCTGCGTAGCCGGTCTGCAGCGTAATTCGGTTACAATATAAAGCGGCAATCCCCGGAATTCCTTTCTGTATTTCTGCGGAATAGAGAACTATCGCTGTGTTTCCGCTTAAAAAATACGACGATGACGGAAAAAGCGTTAGCGATAGTGCTGCCGGAAGATTATAAGTTTTTCCGTACGTGCAGGTGACCGGCAGAAGTCCCGGCAGGTGGAAACTGGTTTCGGCAGACAGATTCTGATAAAGCGCCGGTCTGTCGAACGATGATTCTGTTTTCCCGCTGTAGTGTATCATATAGGTACCGGTAACGGAGCAGCCGGTCGTTTCATACGTACCGGGCCCGGAACTGTGTAAAGTTGAAATGCCGGCAGAAAATTTATTTCCGGTATATATATATGAAGTTTTATCGGGATTTTCATACAATCCGGCAAAATCGGAAACAGTTTCCACCTGTTTCCGGCTATCTGCCGGTAATTCCGCAAGGCTCTGCCGCCCTTCGAAAGCAACTGCAGTGCCGGCCAGCGTAACGGATGTTATGTTTCCGAGCGGTAGTTCCGAATCTGCGGTTGCGGAAGCATATGCCTGCTTGTATCCCCGGCGGTCGAATTCCGTCTGTCCCTGCAGCTGATAACTGAACAACGATGTTGCCGTTCCGCCGGCAAGAGCAGCCGAACCCAGTACGGAGTTCCTCAGCAGATCATACCCGGCTGTTGCCGTGAAGAGCGCGGTGGTCCACGGATTACTTGAAACATAAGTCAGCCCCAGAACCGGCAGGGAAACAGACTCGAGTTCTCCATCAGATATAACTTTTGACGCGGCACCGGCAAGCGGAATAATAGATCCTTTCGTATAATATGCCAGCGGATTGTATTTTTCCGGTTCCGATGGAAGATGAATCTGCGTTGCGTCCGGTTCCGTTTCTTTTGCAGCGGCAGGCAGCAGACGGTAGACAGCAGGAATTTTTTCGAACTGCAGACGGCCGGGATCGACGGTAAGCAGCCTGGAGTTGCGATAGAAAGTTCCGATATAGGCAATTTGAG
>JALCCK010000086.1 GCA_022640795.1 Treponema sp. | reverse complement strand
GTTCAGGATCTTTCTATTAAGGTTTCCGCTCCGGAAACGGCAATCAGCTCTTTGTCTGGTGGTAACCAGCAGAAAGTTATTATTGCTTCCTGGCTTGCAAGCAGGCCGGCGGTGCTTATCCTCGATGAACCAACACGTGGTATCGATGTCGGTGCGAAAAGTGAAATATATCTTATGATGAATGCCCTGACAGCTCAGGGTGTATCGATTATCATGATCAGTTCTGAACTTCCGGAACTGATTCACATGAGTGACCGTGTCGCCGTCATGTGCGACGGCCGTATTACGGCAATCCTGGAACAGAAAGAAGTTTCACAGGAAACTATCATGCAACATGCAGTACGATATTGAACGGAGCAGAAAACATGCAAAACAAACAATTAGTAAACAAGTTTAAAACAGGAAGCCTGAATTATATCCGACGCAACGGGGGTATCCTGATCGGGTTGCTGGTGATGTGTGTCGTGATCAGCATTGTCAGTCCGATTTTTCTGACTGAACGCAATATCATGAATGTTCTCCGGCAGATTTCGTCAAACTTCTTTTTGGCAACTTCTATGACACTGGTCATGATTTCCGGTGGTATAGATTTAAGTGTCGGTTCCATCATTGCAGTAATAGGTGTGGTCGGAGGGAATCTGGCACAGTCGCCGATACCGATAGTTTTCGTAATTCTGCTTACGCTGATGTTTGGGATCGGATTTGGTGCGGTAAATGGATTCATCATTTCGAGAACGACGCTGTCGCCGTTCATTGTAACGCTGGCTATGATGAGTATCTTGCGCGGTATCGCCTATATTATCACAAAAGGGACGACGGTTCGTATAGATAACGGGTCATATATATATCTTGGTACGGGATATGTTTTCGGAATTCCGCTTCCGGTCCTATATATGATTGTCATATTTATCGCTGCGTATATTCTGCTGAACAGAACGTCGCTCGGCCGTCATATTTTTGCCGTAGGAGGTAACGCCCGCGCTGCCATATACTCCGGTATAAAGACGAGGCGGGTACAGATGTTCGTCTACATAATGAGTGGACTTATGTCAGCAATGGCGGGTATGGTACTTTCTGCCCGTTCCTACAGCGGAAATCCTATTGCCGGCAACGGTGCAGAGATGGATGCTATTGCAGCATGTGCGCTCGGAGGTGTCAGTCTTGCCGGTGGTATAGGTTCTATCGGCGGGATGTTTCTTGGAACGCTGATTATCGGTATTTTGAACAATGGCCTGAATCTTATGGGCGTCGACAGTTTCTGGCAGACGACGTTGAAAGGCTTTATTATTCTTGCCGCGGTATATATCGATTATCTTAAAGGATTGAAGAAGATTTCAAAATAACAACAAGGCTCTGGACTTTACGTCCGGGGCCTATTTTACAACAAGAGGGAAAGAAATGGGGTTCTTTCATATGAACTATTTTTCACCGGTTTTGGGTTTCGGTACGGATATTGAAGTATTCGTACCTACACCGAATTCTGATGAAATTCTGAATCATAAAGATTCCGGCTATTTTTATGACGGGGTCCGGTTTCCTGTTCTGTATGTACTGCACGGTGCCTTTGGCGATTGTACGGACTGGTCCCGGTTGACAGGAATAGAACGATATGCACAGGAAAGGAAAGTAGTGCTGGTAATGGCATCCGCAGATAATAGTTTTTATCAGGATATGTATCGCGGAAGCAGATATTTTACATATATTTCGGACGAGGTCCCTGCATATATCGAACGATTCTTTCCTGTTTCGAAATTACGGGAAGAAACTTTCATCGCCGGACTTTCCATGGGCGGGTACGGCGCTTTACATATCGCACTTGCCCGGCCGGATAAATATAGCGCAGCGATTTCCCTTTCCGGTGCTGTCGATATAGCCGGAGAAATACAGCGGCATGCGTCGTATTCTCCGTTCTGTTGGAATAATATATTCCGGGACCCTGAACATGTAGAAGGAACGGATGCGGATATTTTTTATCAGCTGAAAAGATTACTTGAAAAAAGGAGCAGAATACCGCGGTTGTTTCAGAGCTGTGGAACGGAAGATTTCCTTTACGAGATGAACAGATCGGCATACCGCCGGATATGCGATATGGGGGTACAAATAACATTTGACGAAGCTCCCGGACAACATGACTGGAATTACTGGGATGCCGGGATTGTACGCGCTTTCGACTGGCTGTTTGAACCAGCAAAAGATACTCAGGCAGGCATATAATATGGCACATATTGAATGTAGTTTTTATTCTCAGGCATTGAAGAAAAATACGAAATGTATCGTTTTTATTCCGACCACGTCGGCTGACGATTATTTGAACGAGACCGGCAGAGAGTATTTTGATGCCGGAACCAAATTCCAGACATTGTATCTGCTGCATGGCAGTTACGGGAACTGTACAGACTGGTCACTTTTTTCAAATGTTGAGCGGTATGCCCAGACTGCGTGTCTTGCAGTAGTCATGCCTTCTGTTGAAAACAGTGCATATCTGGATATCCATGGAGGAGCCGCGTATGGAACGTTTTGCAGTGAAGAACTACCTGCGTTTCTTCAGACAATTTTTCCACTTGCACAACGACGGGAGAATATGTTTGTAGCGGGACTTTCCATGGGTGGATACGGCGCGATGGCTCTTTCATTCAGAAATCCTTTAAAATTTTCGCGCTGTGCAGTCATTTCCGGATGCGTTGATTTCTACGGACTTATGCATGGAACGATGAATTATTCCCGAAGACTACCTGAATGTTACAGGAATTTTTTGTTTGAAGGAAGCATGGAGAAAAAGGATTTTGATCTTGAACTTTATCTGCAGAATGCTCGCTCCCGTGTACAGGAACTTCCGCAATACTATTTTACCAGTGGTTATGAAGATCCTTTCCGCTTCGAGGTAATGTCCTTTGCCGACAGGTTGATAGATGCTGGCTGCACGGTAGAAAAAACTACCGCACAGGGTACTCATTCATGGGACTACTGGGATACTCATATTCTCGATGTTCTGGCCTGGCTTCCGCTTGCCGGAAGTTGTGTCGATGAAAGCTGACAAAGGACCTGTATTATCAGTTCTTCCGCAATCGCTCTATAACACCGGTATGCGGAAGAAGTCGTTCTGATTATTGCAGGCCGGCTGTCATTTCAGTTTATCCTGTGCTTCATGGAAATCGAATCCGTCGATATATTGAGAAAGGTCTTTTACCTTGATGTCCGACGGAACGGATTCAGGAATTCCCAGCCTTCTGTAGACTTCATCGAGCGGCATCGCAATACCATTCGATATTTCCTGTAAGGTCATATATCCTTTCAGGCTGTCTACGTCCAGAGCTCCTTCCGCTGCCGATAGTTCAGGCGGAAGCAGGTTGTAATTTCCCGTCAACGAGGCGATTCCGATTCCTGAAAAAAATATAACCAGAGCCGCAATGCCTGTAAATAATGGTTTTATCTTTTTACCTTTAGCGAAGGTATATTCATTTACGAGCGCACCTTCTTTCGGACAAACTCCTATACATTCCTGACAGTTTATACACTCGGGAGACGTAACGGAACGGATCTTGGAAACTTCGATATTTACCGGGCATATCTTTGTACACCGGTTGCAGTTAATGCAAACGGATTCTTCCCTTTTTATTCTGAACGGGCTGATAAGGGAAACAAGGCCGAGACAGGCTCCCATGGGGCACAGGTATTTACAGAAAAACCGGTCATAGAAAAAAGACCCGACAAAAGAAATGATGAGGATAATGAATCCTACGGTAAACTCTTTCCACACGGCGGGAAGCCCTTCACTGATATGCCCGTAAGCAGCCCACGGGTCGTAGGGCGCGAACCAGAGGGAAGCAGTCCTCCATGACATCACAAGAATAAGCAGTAACACTATATATTTCAGAAAACGAAGATAGCGGTCTGCTGCTGCCGGAATACTGAATTTCTTTCGTACTATTTTTTTGCCTGCAAGACCGAAGAATTCCTGCAGACCTCCGAGGGGACAAATCCAGCCGCAAAATGAACGCCGTAAAACAATGGCAAGAATAACGGAAACGACAAAAAGTGCAAGCGTTCCGATATAGATTTTATCCAGCAGATTTCCGGTAGTAAGAAATGTCAAAAGGCTTTCAAGCCCCCCAAACGGACAGAGCGCATGAATTGATGGAGATCCCTCGGGGCCCCCTCCTTTTACCTGATGCAGGTAAGCTTCAAATGTAATAAACAGAATAAAAAAAATCAGAATAGCTCTTCGTACCCATGATACCGGTTTTTTCCTCATAACAACTCCTGCAGATAGTAGATAAAATATTCTGTCGATATATTGTATCATAACTCCGAAAATGAAATATTTCCACTTTTTGCCGGGAAAACAAAGTTTTTGCTCCGTAGCTGGAAGAAAGCGGGCGCCAGAGGATATAATCCCATGCGCATAACTGACGTCAGAATACGTACTGTTTACCTCTGTTGACTAAAGCAGGAGTTTAGAATATCATCGCTCTTATTTCCCTCAGACCAGAAAATGGAAAGATTTTTTAGGAGCACTGATGAAAAAAGAATTAGCTGTTTTCTGGACCAGACTATTCAAACCGTATCTTGTTCTTCCGTTTCAGGTTTATATTCTCTTTCTTGCAAGAATAATCAACCGGATGGGCGATTTTGTTATCTTTTTTCTGACGTTATATCTTACAACCTTCTTGAACTTCTCTGAAGACCAGGCCGGTATTGTCGTTTCGTTCGTCGGAATCTGTTCGTTGTGCGGTTCCCTTCTGGGAGGTATGCTGACCGACCGATCAGGAAGAAAAAAACTTATTCTTCTCTTCTATAGTCTTTCAGCTTTTTCAGTTATTTCATGTGGTTTTTTCCCTGACAGCACCGTGATAGTTCCGGCGTTACTCCTGTTTATTCTTTTTAATGGAGCTGCGCGCCCAATCAGTACGGCACTGCTTACCGACATAACTACTAAAGAGGAACGTCCCGCCGCCTTCTCTCTGCTCTATCTCGGCATTAATATCGGTGTGTCTGTAGGTCCGCTCATAGCGGGTTTCCTTTTTAACGCTCATAGAAGATGGTTGTTCTGGGGAGACGGGCTCACAACGCTGCTTTCCCTTATTCTTATAGATTTTTTTGTAAAAGAACCTGCCCGTTGCAAAGCTGCAGATACTAAAAATTCTTCCTATAAAGAAGGCTCCAGTTTAAAAGCCCTGAAGGAAATACCGGTGCTGTTCTGGTTTTTCATCCTGTCCGTTTTTGCGGCCTTTGTTTATTCTCAGCATAGTTTTACCATTCCACTGCAGCTTCAGACGCTTTTTGGTGACAGGAGCGCTGTAATTTTCGGAAAAATTATGTCCGTTAATGCCGTAACGGTTCTTGTTCTGACTCCTCTGCTCAATAATCTGTTTCATAACCGTCCGCCCATCAGGCAGATAGCACTGTCCCAGCTCTGTTACGGTCTCGGATTCGCGTTGCTGATCATTCCCGTTGCCCGTCCTGTCTTTTTCTATCTTGTCACCATTATCTGGACAACCGGCGAAATACTGAGTTCGATTAATTCCGGAGTTTTCATTGCCAACAACAGTCCCGTTAATCATCGGGGACGGTTTTCAAGTTTTTATCTCATTACCAAAGGAATCGGCAGTACGCTGGCACCGCTTGTTTCAGGACTGGTAATAGGTTCAAGGGGAATTGCGTTTATGTGGGTAATTGTGGTTACCATTGCCGTTCTTCTTTACGGGCTGATGATGGGGCTGGACAAAAGATTTGGCAGAAGTCAAATTGCACGATAAACCTGCTCCCCGTGTGTATAAGCTGATGATGGCCGGGATTTGCCGGAGCCCCGGCATGCCCGGCTTATATCAGACCAAATTCCTTTTTCAGAACGCTTTCCATTACAGTAAGCGGGGCCTCTGTTCCCGTCCAGAGTTTAAAATTAAGGGCTCCCTGGTGAGCGAGCATTCCTAATCCGTTCACACTCCCGGCTCCTCTCTTTTCCGCTTCCTGCAGGAACAGGGTATGGGGATCATTGAATACTACATCGCTGACCACCATATCCGCCGAAATCGAGTCGTAGTCTATATCCGGTTTGCTGTTCACGTCCGGGAACAGACCGATGGAAGTAGCATTGATCAGAATCTCCGTTTCCGGCGGGATGGTTACGGGATGGTTCCACCGGAGATAGTGCGATTGGGCTCCGGTTCGGTTTTTGATAAGTTCCGCCAGTTCTTTTCCCCGCCCGGTATTCCTGTTGACGATGGTAATCCTGTCCGCTCCGGCCAGTGCACATTCCACGGCAATCGCCCGGGCGGCTCCTCCTGCTCCAAGGATGAGAATTTTTTTATTCCTTACCGGAACGCCTTCATCTCCGAGGGCTGCCAGAAATCCCTTCCCATCGGTGTTTTCTCCGATAAGCCGGTTCTTTTCGTTTATAACCGTGTTCACCGCACCGATGATTTCTGCAGCTTCGGTCAGTTCATCCAGATAGGGGAGAACGCTGACCTTATGAGGTATGGTTAAATTGATGCCGCGCATACCGAAGATTCTCACGGCCTGCATAGCCGGTGCCAGATCCTTTTCCAGTACTTTGATAGTCAGATACCGGTAATTGAGACCTTTTGCGGCAAACGCAGCTTCCTCCATAACACCGGTGGGATTTTCATCCACCGGATTCCCGAAGACGCCGACGAGTTCAGCCCGATAATTTTTTGCCATATATTTCTCCTGTTTCACCATGTCCAAAGCAGCGCGGTCATCAGCCCTTACGCATCGGAGCGGGCATAGGCGTTTTTCATCAGACAGCTTGATTCGAACAGCACGTTGTTCAGTACAGTCTGTGATTCCTTTTTCAGCATGGCAGCGATTTTTTCATTCGCTTTTTCGCAGAGCGCCGTCCGTTTTACATCGTCGCGTTCGGCCGCCAGCTGTTTGTCATACAAATTGATGAGTGCGTGTCCCTGAGACTGTACCGCCTGCTGGTATCGTTCGATATGCGCAAGACATTTACCGTAGTGTGCATCGGCGAGCGCCGCGATAATCCGGTTTGTCCAGTAAAAATTTTCAGTCGAAACTTTTTCCGTCGTGTTCGAAAGATACGCCGGCGTTGTTGTACAGTTCGTATAGAATGGCACCAGTGCGTTGAACACATTCGAACTGAACGCAATCCATTCGACGATACGGCAGTTCTTCGGGGCAGCGGGACGTATCTGAAACATCCCCATGAAGTCGTTGCGGTTTATTCCGATCGATCTGAACGCACCACGCTGTGAAAGATCTCCATACGTTGCATACGGGTCGTACGGGGTTCCCTGGAAATGTGACGACAGAACATACTTTACATCCTCAACGGTTATTTTCTTTTCAGGAATTCTGCACCACGGAATAGTGTCGGAACCGGGTTTGTATTCAGCGTCCGGCCCGTCCCAGACGGAGGTGTGAGGATTGAAATACCGCTCCATGAACCACGCGCGCGGTGTGTTATAGACGTGGTCCGCATCGTCGTGGCTGCCGAACGCATCACGTGCATTAATTCGTCCGGCGGGGGTATTGATTTTGGTACCGGAAGAATCTGTTTCCCCTATTGCCGGATTAAGGTGATTCGTTTCGATAAAATAGGCAAGGTCTGCGGAACACAGGTTGTTTTTCTGTTCTCCGAACGCATCGTGCAGATCAAAGTCGTCTATTCCCAGCTGATTGGGCATGACAACGTACGCATCGTCCGGAACGCGGCGCGCCATCCAGTGATGTCCGCCGATTGTTTCAAGCCACCAGATTTCGTTTACGTCGGAAAACGCGATGCCGTTCATCTCGTACGTTCCGTACTGCTCAAGCAGTTTACCGAGACGCACGACCCCTTCGCGTGCTGTGTGAATGTACGGCAATGTGATGACGACAATATCTTCCTCCCCGATACCGCCGGTTTTTTCAGGTTCACTGTCTGTCGCCGCACTGTACTCCACGAGCGGATCCGCGCCGAGCACGCGTTCGTTCGACGTGATTGTTTCCGTGGCAGTCATCGCCACATTACTCTCGTTCGCTCCTCCTGCCGCCCAGATACCTTTCCCCTTTACCGCATTCGGCATCGCCGTGTAACGCTGCGGATTTTCCGGCAGCGGAATCTTCACATGGGAAATGACGGACGTGTATTCCCGCGGCTGTTCATCCGGGCGGACCACCGTGAATTTTTTGGGCGTAAAATGCCCCGAAGCGGAATCGTCATTCCGGGCAATAAACGTTGAACCGTCGTATGTGGCGTTTCTTCCGACAAGAATTGTTGTACATGACATATATGTTCTCCTGATTTTTTTACGTTACCGGACTTTTGAACGGGCTCAGTATACCGCAAACAGCATAAAATGTCAGATGCCTTTGCGGAGAATAGCAGTTATAAACTCCGCATATAATGCGGAGAATAGCTGGCTAATCTCCGCATTTTGCGGTAGTATTATGTATATATGGGACAGTATATCTGGCAGAACACTGATTGGCCCCGTTTTACCTGGAACGCTGACAAGGTGCGTACGGTATCCGCCGATGCGGAACTCAGACAGGCGGAACTTGAAGGCGCCATGGCCGCGCTCGGTTTTTCTGTCCGTCAGGAAAGCTGTATATCTGCAATCAGCAGTGAAATAGAAAAATCCGCTCAGATCGAGGGTGATCGTATTCCGCAGGAAGATATACGGTCGTCCGTTGCCCGTCATCTCGGTGCGGAGAATATTCTGACGGAAGAAGCTCAGCACCGCCTTGATTCGAATCAGATCCCCGAACGGACCAATTATATAGTAGAAATAGTGCTTGATGCCATAAAAAACTGTACGATACTGCTTACGAAAGAACGGCTCTGTGCATGGCAGTCGCGCCTTTTTCCTTCCGGCATGTCGGGCGGCTATAAGATAACAACCGGTAAATACCGTCTTGACGAATACGGCCCGATGCACGTCGTTTCCGGAACTATGGGAAATGAAACCGTTCATTATACTGCTCCACCTGCGACAATACTGGAAGAGGAAATGAACCGGTTCTTCGGCTGCTGCAGGGGAAGCACTGCAGGAAATACAGAAGACGGGAGAACGGATCATATTCTGGAAAACCGTGAATGAAAAAGTCCCGCTCAATCAACGGCAGCGCACGATGCTCGATAAACTGCTTACCGGGTGGCAGGGAAAACTGACGACCGCAAAGTGGGCTTCAATCTGTGGCTGTTCTCAGGATACCGCATCACGTGATATCAATCAGCTTATGAAAGCCGGTGTCCTGGAGAAAGAAGCCGCCGGCGGCAGAAGTACGGCATATGCACTTGCCGGGAATCTGAAATAAGAATCTGCCGGTTGCTGCACTACGGAACAGAACCGCCTGCGTTTCTGGAAATCGGGGCCTGCTCAGAGTAGATTTTTACCGCCCTTCATATAAGAACGATAAAACTACCCGGGAAACTACCCAAGAAACTGAATGATTCGCAGAAGCTGATTGTGGCCTGGCGACGGATGAACCCGTCCGCTATACGTGCTGAGCATAGTGCAGAAACCTGCAATAAGTTGATTACGGAAACAGTATCCATCGACGCAGAATCGGGCCGATGGATACTGTTCTCTAAAGAATCACTTATGCTACCGTGACGATGTTGTCGTAAAGTGCCGTTCGTACGAGCGTCTTATTAATTCTGCAGCCCTTTCCGCTTGCAGCCGTTTTAATAATGAGCCGGTATGTTCCCGCCGTGACATCTGAAGGCAGAAAGAACGAAAGTGTGGTTTGTTTGTTCGTTTCGATATCGCTCTCCTTTACCTGAATCCAGCCGGTCCCCGCAAGATCATATATGCCGTCTTCCCCGCACGGTGCAAAGAAAATTCCCATGTCCGATTCGTCGCCTGCTATACGCAGTCTGGTTCCTGAAATACGTACTGAATAACCGGCGGAAAGCACATCGCCTTCCTCCTGCGTGTACAGATTCTTGAGTCCCGTTATTTCCGGATCGGAGTTCTCTTCCTGCGTGATGTTTACGTCGACGTTGGCAACCGCATCGCGTGCTTCCTGCGAGGGGGTAAAACTTACTGAAATATTCGTCTGCGCTGTATCATCTTTCGAGGGACACGCAGTAAGATAGAACGTACCGAGTCCGAATACATCGACGGC
>JALCCK010000085.1 GCA_022640795.1 Treponema sp. | reverse complement strand
GCATATGAAGCATGGAATAATGGAATAAAAAAAATTCTTATCGTCGAACGGGCAAAGGAAGAAGGGGGAATCCTTGAACAATGTATCCACAACGGATTCGGACTTCACTATTTTAAAGAAGAATTAACCGGCCCGGAATATGCCGACAGATTTATCGACATGGTGGCAAAAACAGATATTGAAGTCAGACTTGATACAATGGTTCTTGAAATAACACCGCAAAAACAAGTTCATATGGTCAGTAGCGGGCAGGGATATACGATTGCGCAGGCAAAAAGTATTGTGCTTGCCATGGGCTGCAGGGAACGGACACGGGGTGCTATCGGTATTCCGGGGTCACGCCCTGCCGGTATTTTTACAGCAGGGACTGCCCAGCGGCTCATAAACAGAGAAGGCTATATGGTCGGTAAAAGAGTTCTTATTCTCGGCAGCGGAGACATCGGGCTTATCATGGCCAGGCGGCTAACCCTCGAAGGAGCCAAAGTTCTTGCGTGTGTTGAAGTTCTGCCATTCTCGGGCGGACTCACCCGCAATATTGTCCAGTGTCTCGACGATTTCGGTATTCCGCTTTACCTCTCGCATACCATTACAAATATAATCGGGAAAAACAGAGTGGAAAGAGCAATCGTACAAAAAATCGATGAACACCGTAACCCGGTTCCCGGCTCTGAAATGGAATTTGACTGCGATACAATATTATTAAGTGTCGGCCTTATTCCTGAAAATGAACTGACAAAAAAGGCAGGCATCGAGATGGATCCGCACACAAAGGGCGCTGTCGTTTTTGAAAACCGCGAAACGTCACTGCCCGGCGTCTTTGCCTGCGGAAATGCAGTCCATGTCCACGACCTGGTAGACTACGTAACCGACGAAGCACAAATAGCAGGACGGGGCGCTGCAGCATATGCTTCTGCCGCTGCAGACGATACTTCTGAAATTTTAAAAATTGCAACAGGCAACGATGTAGGATATACTGTACCGCAGCATATACGACCGCAAAAAATAAAAAATACTGTCGGCATCTACTTTAGAGTCCGTTCCGTTCACAAAACTCCGGCAGCTATAGTCATTGCATCCGGTGAAAAAGAAATCGCACGTTTTAACCGGCAGCACATGGCACCTGGTGAAATGGAACGTATCACCCTTACCAAAACACAGCTTGCAGAATGCACGGCTGATTTGTCGGTACGTATCGAATCATAGAATGACTGAGGAGGATTTATGAAACAACTTATATGCATAAGCTGCCCGAAAGGGTGCCATCTTACTGTCGATGAAGAAAACGATTATGCGGTGACCGGCAATTCCTGTCCGAGAGGAGAAATCTACGGCAAAACAGAGATAAAAAATCCGCAAAGAATCGTTACCAGTACAGTAGCCGTCTCCGGGAGCGTTTCAGTTCGCTGTCCGGTAAAAACAAACAAGACAATTCCTAAACGGCTTATGTTCGAAGCAATGAAAACGCTTGACGGAATCAGCATTCCGGCTCCCATACATCGTGGACAGATCATCGTAGCCGATGTCTGTAAAACAGGAGCCGATTTTATAGCAACGAAAGGAATAGAATAATGCCGAAATATATGATGGCGCTGGACGCCGGAACAACAAGTAACCGCTGCATTCTTTTTAATCATGAAGGAGAAATCTGCAGTGTCGCTCAGAAAGAATTCAGACAAATTTACCCGAACCCCGGCTGGGTGGAACATAATGCAGAAGAAATATGGAATACACAGCTTGCCGTAGCCCGGGAAGCAATGGAGAAGGTTGGAGCAAAAGCAGAGGATATCGGCGGTATCGGAATTACAAACCAGCGTGAAACGACAATTGTCTGGGATAAATTCACGGGCGAACCGGTTTACAACGCCATCGTATGGCAATGCAGACGTACCTCGAAATACGTTGATTCACTCAAAGCAAAAGGTCTTACAGAACCGTTTCGGGAAAAAACGGGGCTTGTTCTGGATGCCTATTTTTCGGCAACAAAACTTCGATGGATTCTTGAAAACGTTCCTGAGACACGTGAAAGAGCGGAAAAAGGAGAATTACTTTTCGGAACAGTAGAAACATGGCTTATCTGGAAACTGACCAAAGGAAAAGTTCATATTACCGACTACTCAAATGCGTCCAGAACCATGATGTTCAATATAACTGCCCTTGAATGGGACCGGGCAATTCTTTCCGAGCTTGATATTCCCGAGTGCATGCTTCCGACCCCGATGCCGTCAAGCTGTATATACGGTGAAACCGACCCTGAATTTTTCGGTGGCCCTATAAAGATAGGAGGAGCCGGGGGTGATCAGCAATGTGCATTGTTCGGGCAGACCTGTTTTAAACCGGGAGATGCTAAAAACACCTATGGAACAGGATGCTTTCTTCTTATGAATACAGGTGAAAAACCGGCCTTTTCTCTCCACGGTCTCGTTACAACCATCGCGTGGGGACTTGGTAATAAAGTGTATTATGCGCTTGAAGGGTCCGTTTTTGTCGCAGGTGCTTCCATTCAGTGGCTTCGGGACGAAATGCACATGATCGATTCCGCTCCGGAAGCGGATTATATGGCGTCCCGGGTAAAGGATACAAACGGCTGTTATGTAGTCCCCGCATTCACAGGGCTCGGCGCCCCGTATTGGGATCAATATGCACGCGGGACAATCGTAGGGCTTACCCGCGGGGTAAATAAATATCACTTTATCCGCGCAGTTGAAGAATCCATCGATTATAGTGTTTATGATGTTCTTCAAATAATGAAAGAAGATGCGGGTATAAAACTTTCCGTACTGAAAGTCGACGGCGGAGCAAGCAGAAGCAACATCATGATGCAGTTTCAGGCAGACATCAACGATGCACCGATAATCCGTCCGAAGTGCATAGAAACGACTGCGATGGGGGCAGCATATCTTGCAGGACTGGCCACAGGATACTGGAAAGATCTCGAAGAAATAAAAAATAACTGGAAAGAAGATCAGATGTTCTCACCCGATATGCAGGAAGACGACCGGAGAACAAGAATTCACGGCTGGCATAAAGCGGTAAAAACAGCACAAAGCTGGGTTAACAATTAAATACAATAAAAAAGCTTCACGGTAGGTGAAGCTTTTTTATTGGGCCATCTAGGACTTGAACCTAGGACCAAGGGATTATGAGTCCCCTGCTCTAACCAACTGAGCTAATGGCCCGGTATTTTTCGAGTATACCATATTATTCAGTTTTTGGTCAACAATACAAAATGCAAACGGGACACATTCAGGCAAACTGTCATTTTTTATACGCGTCTTCATGGACACCGAATATAGCGCGCCCGCTCGGTTCATTAACATTTTTGAAGGAAGCATCCCATTCCAGTGCCTTTGCTGTTGAGCAGGCAATACTTGCTTCATGCGGAACTGTTTTTGCAGCTGTTTCGGAAGGGAAAAATCCTGCATAAATGGAACGATAGTAATATTCTTCTTTGTTTGAAGGAGTATTAATCGGGAACCGCTTGGCACGGGCGGCAAATTGTGCATCACTTACATGACTTTCCGCGATACTTTTGAGCGTATCGATCCAGTTGTACCCAACACCGTCGCTGAACTGTTCTTTCTGTCTCCAGGCAATTTCTTCCGGCAGTAAATCCTTAAAAGCCTCTCGTAAAATCCATTTCTCAAACCGTTTTCCAGGAGCTGCACCGTGTTCGCCAAAGCCTTTCTCATCATACGTTCCGTCTTTTCCGCCCAGTTCATAATTACACATCTTGTCAGCAGGATTGAGCCGCATCGCAACGTCAATAAAAATTTTGTCAAGGAATGGAACACGGCCTTCGACTCCCCATGCCGCAAGCGATTTATTTGCCCGCAGACAATCGTATAAATGGAGTTTTCCCAATTTTCTTACCAGTTCTTCATGGAATTCGCGGGGATTAGGAGCCTTATGAAAATACAAATAACCACCGAACAGCTCGTCACTACCCTCTCCGCTCAGAACCATTTTTATCCCCATCGATTTTATGACACGTGCAAGCAGATACATCGGTGTCGAAGCTCTGACGGTCGTTATATCGTACGTCTCAATATGGTAAATGACATCGGGCAAGGCATCAAGCGCTTCCTGAATAGTAAAATGAACCTCATGATGTACAGTCCCAATAAATTCGGCCGCTTTACGGGCAGCTACCAGATCAGGAGAACCTTCAAGACCTATGGCAAAGCTGTGCAGACGAGGCCACCAGGCTTCCTGCTTGCTATCAGCTTCAACCCGTTTAGCTGCAAATTTTTGTGTCGCAGCCGCTATTATGGTTGAATCGAGACCTCCTGAAAGAAGGACTCCGTACGGAACATCACTCATAAGCTGCCGTTTAACCGCATCCTCAAGTGCAGTCCGTAATTCGGGAATACTTGACTCTTTATCTTTAACCGCTTCAAAATTTTCCCAGTCGCGGTGATACCATTTTACCGGTTTTGTTTCCTTACTGAAAAAATAGCTTCCGGCAGGGAATTCTTCTATCGTACAGCAGATTCCCTCCAGCGCCTTAAGTTCACTCGCTACATAGTATCTTCCGTTTTCATCCCAGCCCTGATATAAAGGAATTATTCCGATATGATCGCGCCCGACAAGATAGACATCTTTTGCCTTATCATATAGCGCAAAGGCAAAAATGCCGTTCAGATCCTCCAGAAAATCAACTCCCTTTTCCTGATACAACGGAATAATGACCTCACAGTCAGACTGCGTCATAAAATTATATGTATTTTTGAATTTTTTCCGTATATCCTGATGGTTATAAATTTCACCGTTCACCGCAAGAATAACATTTCCGTCAGTACTGACGAGCGGCTGTTTCCCCGATAAGGGGTCAACAATAGCCAGCCGTTCATGACTAAGGATAGCATTATCTGCTGTATAGACTCCCGACCAATCGGGGCCGCGATGCCTGATCCGGCGGGACATCTCCAGTATCTGATTGCGGAGCTGCTCCTTCATACCGTCTTCAAGCGGAACAGATCCGCTGTTTAAATCAAAAGCTCCTACAAAGCCGCACATAGTGTAACCCCCGAAAAGTTGTTTAAAATTCAAACACCGGCGTCTTTGAACAGGACGTCAGTGTTTTACGCACTACTGAACCACATACCATAGTACCGGCACAGTAACACTTAGCTGAAAATATAAAATATTTGCATATTTTTGTCAATATATGCATATTTATGCAATTTTAACGTTCGTACGTCTTTAAAATATTTTCTGCAGTTGCAACACGGCTTTGCCGCAGGTCCATAGCCTGTTTTTCAATATAACGATGTGCCTGCGGTTCCGTCATGTTCAGATATTGTATAAGAACACATTTCGCCCGATCAACAAGCCGGATTGCCTCAATTTTTTTCTGCAGCTTATTATTTTCATTCTCAAGCGTCATAACCCGTTTGCGGCTTGCATACAAAAGTTTTACCGCCTGATAAAAGAACTCTCTGCTTACCGGTTTAGGAAGTACAAATACGCCGGAATCTTCCACATTAGCATTAATATCCATCAGTAATTCCGACTTTACAATAAGTATAATCCCCGCAGTAGTCGTCTCCGCTGCATGCAGTGCAAAATCGTCGCCTAATTCATCAGGTAACGGAGAATCGATGATAATAAGATCAAATTCATCATTGATTAAATCCCTTCTGGCTTCTGCACCATTCTGCCGCGTTACAATGCTTGAAAACATATGGGAATGCAGCATATCAGCGATAATATCAAATGTTGTATTCGTCGACGAAACGATTAGAACTTTATCCATATTTTCTATAATTCTTCAAATGCAGGGTCCCGTCCTGTTTTTTTCATACCGAAGAACGTGTCTGTTAACATCGCAGGAAGCACAGCCTTAACAAAATCACTCTTCCGGGCTTCTGCAAGAGCCTGCGGGAGTGTCAGCGGGAGAGTCTTATATTTCGCCAGTTCCGAAGAAGAAAGTTTAAACAGATTTTTACTGCACGGTTCGGGAAGTTCAAGTTTTTTCTGTATGCCTTCGAGCCCTGCATGTACGATAAGTGAAAGAGCGGTATACTGATTACATGCAGGATCAGGGGACCGGAGCTCTATTCTGGCATCTTCTCCATGTGCGGCGGGGATACGTATAAGCTGACTGCGGTTCTGTCTGCTCCAGCTTACACAGCGGGGAGCTTCCAGCTTTCCGAGCCGGTCATACGAATTATGCAACGGATTCAGAAAGGCCGTTATATCCACAATTCTGTTGAGAATGCCGGCAATAAAAGATTTTGCCTCTTCATCCATAGGATCTGAAAGAATACTATTATGGCCATTCTTATACAAGGAAATATTCACATGAAGCCCGCTTCCCGGATAGTCGACCGGTTTTTCATCTCTGCCGAAAGAACCGGGAAGGACTCCGTCCAGAGCCTCTCTGGAGCAAAATGGTTTCGGCATAAAGGATGCATACAAGCCGCTTCGTGCAGCTATAGTTTTGACAACAGTTTTAAACGTTGACAGATTATCGGCGCTCTTCACGAGAGAACTGTATTTAAAATCGACTTCGTGCTGCCCGGGACCGCTTTCATGGTGTGAAACTTCCGGAGAAAGTCCCATCTGTTCCAGCGTAAGACAAATATCGCGCCGTACGTTTTCACCTTTATCGCGCGGAGCAAGATCACAGTACCCGGCTCTGTCATGAGGAATAAGCGTCGGATATCCTTTTTCATCCAGCTGAAAAAGATAAAACTCACATTCTGTCCCTATTTTTATGTTGTACCCAAGTTTTTCTGCCTTAGCAGCCGTCTGCTGCAAAAGGTACCGCGTATCGCATTCGCAGGGAGAACCGTCAGGATACCGTATATTGCTGTAAAAGCGTACAACACGTCCATGCTGCGGCCGCCACGGAAGTATGGAAAGCGTCGAAGGATCAGGCAGAATGAACAGATCACTTTTTTCTGCTCCGGAAAATCCGGGCACAGAACTGGCATCAAACGAAATTCCCGTTTTGAACGCCCGTTCAAGTTCAGAAGGCATAATGGAAACACTTTTTAATCCGCCATATATGTCTATAAAAAAGAGTTTAATAAATTTTACATCATTTTCTGCAATATACTGCAGAACCTCACTTTCCGTGTAATCCATTTTGTAACCCCGTTTAATACCCTGTACCGGTAAACTTTTCCTTCTGTTTTTTATATTATAAAATCGGACTGCAGCCGGAATACCGGCTATTGCTACAAATCTATATTCTAATTCTACTCAACTGTAACACTCTTAGCAAGATTTCTCGGCTGATCCGGATTAATTCCTCTGAGAACCGAACAGTAATAGGCAAAAAGCTGTGCGGGAATTACCGAAAGAATCGCAGAAAATTCTGGTGAAACAGGCGGTAGTGTAAAAACTTCCGAAGCAGCTTCTCTGAAAGAATCTGCCGTATCCTGCGTTATGACAAATGTTGCTGCTCCTCGTGTTGCAACTTCGACTATGTTGGAAGCAATTTTATCATACAATGACGGCTGGGTCGCAAGCGCGATAACCAGTGTCGACGTATCGACAAGTGCGATCGTTCCATGCTTAAGCTCGCCTGCGGCGAAAGCCTCGCTGTGCATATAGCTTACTTCCTTAAGCTTCAAAGCACACTCGAGACTTGCAGCACTGTCAAACTGACGTCCGATATAAAAAACTTTTTCCTTATTGAACTGGCGTGCAGCAAATTTCTGTATAACCGATTTATTATCAAGAATCATCTGCGCCTTTTCCGGAATCGACGATAATTCAGCCAGACAGTCTTCATAATCTTTTTCCGCTATTTTACCGCGGATCGCAGCTGTTTTTAATGCAAGTAAATATAAACACATAAGCTGCGTCGTAAAAGCCTTCGTAGAAGCAACCGCTATCTCCGGACCTGCCCACGTATAAATAACCTGATCCGCTTCACGACTTATCGTAGATCCGACGCAGTTCGTTATAGCAACTATGCGGGCTCCGGCACTTTTTGCCAGCCGGACAGCAGCAAGCGTATCTGCCGTTTCTCCGGACTGACTCACGGCAATGAAAATATCATTCGCATTCAGTATCGGATTTCTGTACCGGAATTCGGAAGCAACATCAACCTCTACCGGAATACGCGCAAAATGCTCAAACGCATACTTTGCAATAACACCGGCATGGTAGGCAGTTCCACAGGCGGTAATCACAACCCGGCCGGCATTTTTCCAGTCATCACCAATTTCTATCTCGTCAAAATGAATATCGGTCGCTTTTCCCGAAGCATCTTTCACCAGTCTCGGACGCAGCGTATCGGTGAGCGCTTTCGGCTGTTCATGTATTTCCTTGAGCATGAAATGTGCATATCCGTTCTTTTCCGCCGATGCAATATCCCAATCGACATGAAACGGAGCTCTGACGACCTTTTCCCCATTCTCGGTGTACAATGAGACATGATCGGTATAAAGGACAGCAACTTCTTTCTGATCAAGAAAATAAACATCGCGGGTATGCTCCAGAAGAGCCGGAACATCGGAAGCAAGAAAATTTTCTCCTTTTCCAAGACCGACAACGAGCGGACAATCTTTTCGGGCTGCGATTATGCGATCGGGATAATCGCGGCAAATAACTGCAAGCGCATACGACCCTTCCAGTTTTCCCAGTGCTGAAAGAACAGCCGTAAAAATGTCAGCCGTTTCTTCATAGTAATAGTTTATAAGATGAGCTATAACTTCCGTATCAGTCTGACTGCGGAAGACGACTCCCTGCGACTGGAGCCATTCTTTTAATTTAGCATAATTTTCTATAATGCCATTGTGGACAACAGCTATCGTTCCGGAAACATTCGTCTGCGGGTGGGCATTGAGATCGCTCGGTTCACCATGGGTCGCCCATCTGGTGTGCCCAATGCCCATAGCTCCCTTTATCGTTTCATCAGCAAGCCGTTGTTCGAGAACTTTTATGGCACCTTTCGCCTTACGGACAACAACATTATCTCCGTCGAAAACAGCAATGCCGGCAGAATCATATCCGCGGTACTCAAGTTTTTTAAGCGAATTTATCAAAACTGGTGTGGCATCTTTAAAACCAACATACCCTACTATTCCACACATATTTTTACCTCTTCCTCCAAAATAATAGCGTTATTTTACATCATTGTTTCACAGGCTTCAACTGTATTTCAATCCGACGCCACAGTTCCTTTTTATTTTCCTACGCAGAAATGAGAAAAAATACTCCCCAGAACATCTTCAGGCGTAACCTCGCCCGTAATCCGTCCAAGCGCATCAAGGCTGTCTTCGAGATCCTGTACAACAGCATCAAGCGTATAGTTATCGGCTGAGACCTGCAACGCATGACGGACAGATTCCAATGCTTCATCCACCGCTTCTTTCTGCCGCTGAGATCCTAATCCGGAACGCCCTCTGTCGGAAGCCGTCCCGCCGGCAAGTTCTTTTTTAACTTCCGTTACAAGCAGGGACAACCCATCGCTGCATTTCGCACTTATTCGCACCTGAGACCGCAAACCTGGTATTTTTATCTTTTCGGTTTCTGTAAGTTCCGTATACTGGCAGTCTGCTCTATCGCATTTATTCCATACAAAAATAACCGGTTCGGGATGGGCCGCTAAAAATTCAAGATCAGCGGAATCTATCGGAACAGAGGAATCTGCAAGATACAGAATTATATCAGCATCAGACGAAAGATCACGGGTACGTTCGACACCGGTCTTTTCAATTATATCGGTAGTCTCCCGGATCCCCGCCGTATCAAACAGCCGGGCGGGAATACCGTCAAAATCGGCCCAGCTTTCTATCCAGTCACGGGTCGTTCCGGCGATATCAGAAACGATTGCCCGTTCTTCCTTAAGCAGAATATTGAATAAGCTGGATTTTCCGGCATTCGTCTTTCCACAGAGAACGACACGGGCGCCGTCCTGGTATAATTTTTCACTTTTCCACGAAAGAGACAGTTCTGAAAGATCTTGTGCTGCTTTTTCGAGAGCCTGCCGGTCGAATGTATCGGCGATAGTTTCTTCGTCTTCCGGATATTCTATTTCAACTTCGACGGCTGCAAGCGTATCAGTTATATCCTTTTTAATGCGGTCGATCTGTTCATACAAATCACCGGAAAGCCGGCCGGCTGCACGGCTCCGTGCAGCATCAGTCCGGCTGTCTATTATTTCACGGACAGCTTCAGCTCTCGTCAAATCAGTTTTGCCGTTGATATAGGCGCGGAACGTAAATTCTCCCCGTTGCGCCTGCCGGAAACCATTTTTCAGCAGCAGGGTAAAAATCGACAGGATAACTGCTGTCCCGCCATGGCAGCTTATCTCCGCCATGTCTTCACCGGTAAAACTTTTCGGAGCCCGAAAAACACTCACCAGAACTTCATCGATCCGCCGTTCACATTCTTCCGACCTGTCAACAATCCATCCGTATACGATAGAATTTCCGGC
>JALCCK010000084.1 GCA_022640795.1 Treponema sp. | reverse complement strand
TATTATCACTGACGCTGTCGTCCTACGTTCCCAATATTTCAAGCGGCCGCGGGTGGACAGCGCTTGCCGCCGTATTTCTTGGCAAAAAAAACGCCGCGGCAGTAGGTGCCGCAGCAGTCATATTTTCGGCAGCAGAATACGCCGCAAGTAATATCCAGAATATAACAAACGCCGTCCCGGCCTCTGTCCTGATTTCCTTCCCCTACTTTGCGGCACTGCTGCTCATCTTTATTTTACCGGGCAGAAGCAGACATCAGCAGTAAACCTTGAGAATATCCGAAAGTTTTTCCTGTCCGATGATTTTCATAAAGCTGGCAAGACGGGGGCCCTGATCTTTCCCAATAAGCGCCTGATAAGCAGCTGCAAACAATTCTTTCGGCTGCATCTCAAGAGCTTTTGCCACATCAAAGATTTTCTGTCCAAGCTCTTTTTCATCGACAGTTCCGGTAACGGGAACGACATCGGTATACAGCTTTTTAACCGCTGCCAGAGCTTTTCCTTCAAGCTCCGCCTTACTGCCGTCTGTTTTCAGTGCAAATTTAAATTCTTCAGGAGCGCATTCCCGAACCCAGTACCACGCACATGCAGCGCGGCGGCGAAGACAGCCGGTCTGTTCAGGTTTGACATCTCCGAGCGCAGCGATGACCGCATCTATGTCACCAGAATAAGTCTGCAGCAGTGTCGTCAGCATTCTGAACCCGATCTGATACGGCATGACCGCAGGCATTCCCGGTTCTATCTGCGAAAGTTCATAAATCCGTTTTTCCTTATAATACAGATTTTCATTCCTGGCTTTATCGGTTCCCCAGGCGACGCGTTCCGTACGGTCGTAATCCTCGTAAATTTTAAGAACATCAAGATCAAAACTGATAGCAAATTCCGTATTCGGTCTGGTACCGGCAAAGATATACCGCAGCACTTCCGGCTGGTAAACCATCAGCGCATCGGGAAGCGCAATAACCTTACCTTTCGACGACGACATCTTTCCCGGGAGTCCTTTTATTTTCACAAAATCGTACCGCATGGTAATCGGCGCATCCCAGCCGTAAACTTTTTTCGATACCAGTTTCGCCGTATCATATGATCCGCCCGGTGAAATATGATCTTTTCCTCCCGGTTCGAAAACAACTTTTTCTTCATTCCACCGCATCGGCCAGTCAACACGCCAGCCGAGTTTAAAATTACGTGCCGTCCGGAGATCTGCCTTTTCCTCGTTACCGCAGCTTTTACAACGATAGGTAACGCCGTAGTCTCCGTCGTAATCCAGAATTTCGGTCGTATCTTTATTGCATTTCGTGCAGAATGCGGAAACAGGCCAGTAGACGTCTTCCGGTTTCATCTTGTGCTGTTCGTCACGATAGGCATTCAGGCATTCTTTTATAAGTTCCCGATTCTGCAGCGCTTTTTTCATGCCGTCCGCATAGCGGCCTGCACGGTACCTTTCCGCCTGATACAGGAATTCCGGATATATTCCCACGCGCGGCAGTTCCTGCTCAATGTCGACTTCATGATGCCGGGCGTAATTCTCATTGCGTCCCGTCGTATCAGGCACCATCGTTATCGGATAACGCAGATATTTTTCAAGCGTGGCCGGATCAGGCATGTTAAGCGGTACTTTGCGGAAAACATCGTAATCATCCCACGAATAGATAAAACGAACCTTTTTGCCGCGTGACCGCAGTGCACGTACAATAAGATCTACCGTAATGATCTCACGGAAATTACCGATATGTACCGTTCCGGACGGGGTTATTCCCGAAGCGCAGGTATATAGATCAAGATCTCCGCGCTCACGGATTATCCTGTCGGCCATCTGGTCAGCCCAGTGGCATAATTCAGCATTATTCTCAGTATTCATAATATTCTATTATACCGGATCTTTTCTGTTTAGACAATGGAAGGGTTTATCACCCGACATAACAATTCTAAGAACATTCGACGAGTCCGTTCCCGGTCAGAATATGCGTAATGGGAATATCGTGTTTACAGACCGGCAGCCGGTCTAATACCTGAATCGAATATCCGAATCCGACCAGTGCGGACGGTAGTCGTATCGCTTCATTGCGGGAATAGAGCAAAGACAAATACCGGTCGTAGTAACCGCCGCCCTTCCCGACTCTTCCGCCATCCGGACTAAAAGCGAGACCGGGAATAATGAAAATAGTCCGGACGGGGAATTTATCAAGTTCAACTTTCATAAGCGATGTCAACGGTTCAGTTATACCAAAGGCTCCTTCTTCAACCTGATCCGCCAACCGTTTAATCGGATCAAGAAAATAAAAATCCATCTGCTTCGTACCGGGCACTGTACGGGGAAGTGCAATCTTTTTATTGTCACGAAGCCCCTGAAGAATAAGACGGGACGTATCAATTTCTCTGCCAAAAGACATAAAGATAAAAATATTGCGTGCTTCTTCATACAGAGTACTATCCAGAAAAAATTCACATGCCTGGCGGGCTTCCATATCACGCTTGAAGGAATTAGCTGTAAATTCTTTCAGCTTTCGACGCATTTCTTCTCTGAGATCATTTTTTTCACATAAAAGTGCTTCAGTTTCAGGATTTGTCTTTCGTTGCATCTGTTCTCCCTTTCAAAATAGTTTCAATATGACCTTTTTTACCTTTACCATCCCCGAACAGGAAACCTTCGTACCGTTCTTTCAAAATTACGACACAGTCTTCAAACTTTGCCTTTTTACGAACGATATCCTCCGCAAGCGCACGGCAATTCGGTGCCCCGCACGACCCGCAGTCAGTCCCCGGCAGCTGCTCCGCTATTTCTTCCAGTTCAGCCATCATCTTTCTTGCTTTAGAAAAATCAGTACTCAGCTGCCGGGCAGGCCGCGGAAAGATATCCTGCGTTAACCGCAAAGAACTATAATCATTTTTTTCTTCTGTCCCGACTTTACTGCCGGCCTCGGGAGACGCTCCGGTAGCGCGATCCGCGGCAGCAAATTCGGCCGCAATCAGCGGAGCGGCAGTCCGTTCCCCCGGCGGAGCAGCAACCTCCTCATTCTGTAATTTCTCAGCGGACTCCGGCAGCAGCTGACCTTCCTTTTCAGCAGCGAGGTCGGCAGCCTGCAGCCTGCGGTGACGGAGCCGGTTCCGCAAAATGGCACTGCTTTCACTGATCGGTTTTACCGCGAGCGGACCACCGAGACAACCGCCGGCACAGGCTTCGATTTCAGCGAAATCATAATCCGAAAGCTGCCCGTCTTCTATGGCTTCGAGCGTTTCAAGTATCTGCGAAAGACCACAGGTCGTAATCCAGCTGAAATTCTCCGGATGTTCAAGGAAATGCGCAACATATTCGGCCTCTCCCGATTCACGGCCCCAGGCGATCCCGTCGGGAGAATCGGTGTGAAATTTATGGAGCTTGAGCAGTTCTTCTGCGGACGTGTCTTTTTCAGCATCGGCGTCGGATACCCAGATATTCAAAACATCCGATTCATCTTTTATAACCTGTTTCTGTTCATCACGCAGATTCCGCAGCTTTTCAAGTAAATTAAGATAAATAGTAACAAACGATATTGCACCGTTCATCGCCGTTTTTTCATATCCGACCGGAGAACGTGCCACCGTTATCTTCGCCGGACACGGAGAAATCAGAAAAATACCGACAGACTGGCCCGGACCTGCTTTCGATTCAAGCTCTTTACGGGCACGCCGGGCACAGACTTCAACAGGAGGAAGCAGCGGAAGTATGTTTTCGAGCAGGGAGGGAAAACGGACCTGTATCAATTTCAGAACCGTCGGGCACGAAGAGGAAATCAACGGTTTCGGAAGATCTCCGCCGCTATTTATAAGATCTGCCGTCGCCCTGCTGACTTCAAGAGCATCAACAGAAACATCATAGACCTCAGTGAATCCCAGTGATTTTATTGCTTCGTGAATCTGTTCTGCCGAATAATGGAGATTAAACTGACCGTAAATCGACGGTGTCAGCAGCGCTGCCGTAATATCATATTTTTTAAGTTCGTCGAGCTCCGAAGAACAGGCATACTTTGCCTTGTTCGGACAACGGCGTATACACTCCCCGCAGTCGATGCAGCGTTCCTCAAGAATATGTGCTTTACCGTCGCGTACCCGGATAGCCTCTACAGGACAGCCGGTAACACAGATTGTACAGCCTTTACACATATCTTCATGCAGCCGGACCGAATGAAACTGCGATGTGTTCCGCGAATCAGACATTCTTAATTTTTATCTCCATAGTAACCTTTGTTCCCTCACCGACTTTACTGTCTATCTTCATAAAATCGGAATTTCGTTTCATGTTAGGCAGCCCCATCCCCGCTCCCCATCCAAGATCACGTGCGCTTTCAGGTGCGGTCGAATACCCCGGCTGCATGGCAAGTTCAATATCGGGAATACCGGGACCATGATCCTCCATGACAATCGTTATTTTATCGTCACCGATATCAATATGAGCCTGCCCCCCGTGGGCATGAATGACCATATTGATCTCAGCCTCAAACATCGCAATAGCCGTACGTTTTACCGTCGAAACAGGTACGCCAAGCTGCTGCAGCCGTTTCTTGATATCCTGAGAGGCAATACCAGCGCGTGAAAAATCATCACCGCTTACTTCATAATCAAAATGCATCACCGGGCCGGCTCTTCGTTTCCTTTAATTCCACCGGCATACAGAATTCCACAGGCGGGCAGCATCGGAAGGTTCGTCTCCAGCACAACAATTCCCGATTCATCCGCCAGATCTATCATATCCTGATTCGGCTTTTTACCGCGGACGAAACACAGCGCGTCAAGATCAAGCAGACTTGCCGTCCTGACAACCTGTATATTTACCAGCCCGGTAACGAGAATTCCCCTGTCATGATAAAAAGCCATTACATCGCTCATCATGTCGGAACCACAGCCGGTCTTGATATCCTTCGACCGCAGTTCCTCATGACAGACAATCCTGGCATCTAATTTTTCAGCAATTTCGGCAATCGTCATATATACCTCCGGAATCTTCCTTTAATAATATCATGGCAAAATCAATTTCTCAAGAAAAATAGTACTGAAACAAACATGCGAAAGACTGAAACTTCATACAACCGGCCGTACATTTAAAATCTGCCTGACTTTCGAAAGTATCCCAGTTGACTTTTTTTTATTATTCTTATATTATACTATTCACGTTCGCAAGAACAGGCTCCCTTAGCTCAGCTGGTAGAGCAACGGACTGTTAATCCGTTTGTCGCAGGTCCGAACCCTGCAGGGGGCGTGCCTTAATCTTCAATGATTAAGGCTTTTTTATTTTAAACCGGTTAGTAAGCAGTAGAAATATTCTGTCGGGCTTGAAGCGGAGCGAACGCCGCCCAACGGGAAAAACAGCACACACGACGTACACGACCTTCAATCAGCTGCTGCTGTATTCTTTCAAGAATGAGGGCCTTTATCTGTTCTTTTTCCAGAGCTTTGAGTACCTGTATGATAAGTATTGTTTTTTCAGACATCACGTCTAGTTCACTGTTTATCCGATGCCCGTATTCGACACTATCAGTCCCGGTTGTATATCTCTTACGCTGGATTTCGCTGACATGCCCGAGCTGGTCGTCAAAGTATTTATCACTCAGATACGTTCCTTCTTTCAGAGGGACTTCATCCATTACCCAGCCCTTTATCATATATTCACCTGCGGTTTTGTCCGGGATACACTTTTACACATCTGTGAGTTTGAATATTCTGGGAGAATACCTGCTTACAGCATCGTTTCCTGAATCAACTTCAACCAGATTATACTCCATAATTTCCGGACGTATGTTACACAGCCGGACAAGATAATAATACTGGGCTTTATATGGTTCTTTTGCTTCAAGGGCATTATCATATCCGCAGTTCTCTTTCAGCCGTTGATCCAGAACTTCTGCTGACACAAGTTCCGTTGAAACAATGTCTGCAATCCACGGAAGATATTCAAGTTCTTTATGTGTCCCGAAATCAGTCAGAGAGCCGCAGAATATGGCTGCTTTTGATATATCTTTGTGAAGGGGATATACATACCCGTCCCTTATAGCGTGGTAATAAAAATAAATTTCTCCGGATTTATATGCGGTATCATGTCCATTTTCAGGAATACGCTTTTCTCTGATTAAATGATCGTAATAGGTTTCCCGCATGAAACCGACCATGCACAACGTCCGGCCTTTTTCAGACTGAACCGAGACCGCAGTTCTGTCAGAAGGGGATCTGATTATCATGCTGTCAAAATAATTCCTGCGGTACAGACGCGTTGCTGCATGTACTTTAAAGTCTATTATTTCCTCAATAAATTCCCTGACAGCCTTTACCCCTGAATCTTTATCACCGGGACGGACCGCAAACGCTCCGACGCCCGGAAGAATCTCATCATATTCTGAATTCTGTACACTTCCGGCTTTTGCTCTGCCGGTTCCGGGATACAGCACATAACTTCCTATAGTTCTTCTGATTGCATCATTGTAGGTATGCATTTTCAAAAGGTCACCGCGCTTATAGGTGTTTATGACGGAATCGGTATCTTCATCTTTCAGTTCACCGGTTATCTGTTCGGGGATCTCAGTTTCCACCTGTTCAATATTTTCTGAAGTCAGCGTTTTTTTTTCTGCATTACTGATAAAATCCGTTAAATCGCTCAAGCGGTATTTTGCATCAAAATGAACGTACGAAACGTCACCTGCCCTTATTGCTTCGGTTTCATTCCGGTATGAAGCAGAAAAAAGCGCAATGGTATAATCAGGCCTGAACGGACGGGAATATGAGCCCCAGTAAACAGATGTACTGAATTCTACAGGAGAAAATGTCCGGTTATAATACAGATTGACAGACAGATTCTTATCTTTCAAGATAAACTGCCGGAGGGATGCCGTTCCCTGTTTCAACGAAATGGTAAGCCCGTCGTTATCAGTCATAAAAGAGATGAATTTTCCGGTATTCTCTCTGCATACTGTACATCCGGGCAGACTGCGGATTATGTCATGCAGGATAAAAAACAGCCAGTATTCATACAGCAGTGCCGTATTTTTCGCTTCCCCAGCGTAAATATCATCCTTGCCTTTCCAGTCTAAATGCAGGGCAAGATCAATCATAGAAAAAGCAGCAAAAACCTGACTGTATCCTTCTCTTTTTTCCAGCACCTGATTATTAACCGGCAGTATCTCAAGTTCCCCCACATCGTCAAAAAAATGATTCTGCAGGATATCCTGTATGTACCGTTCAATTTTTTCCGCTTCATCATGATATGCAGATCCCGGAGATGAAACTCTGTTTTTGACACCGTCACAGACATACAGGAATTCAGTAAGGGCAAATTTTATGAACCGGTTTGCCGGCGTATCGTAACTGTCATATTTATGTGTTACAGCAGTCACGGACGGAAGATATGTTTTCTCTGAAATCTTTGTCCATTCCCTGCTGTTACAGAACGGGCTGGTAAAAAACTTTCCCGATGGTATGCCCGTTCCCAATGGACGTAACTCATCCTCCTTTACAAACTCGCGGTCTGGATTCCGTTTTATCGACGCAAATAATCCCTCAAGGTTGTCAGAGTAACAGAATTTACGGAGGAAGATGAACTGCTCAAGCAGCGTATCGTTCTGTTTATCCTGATCCTGAACGAAGGACAATGATGCAGGACTGGAATAGTCAAGCAGGAGTGCGGCACATTCATCTGCAACGGCCTCCGTAAGATTGATATAGTCCTGCTCATAATTGATTTTATCGGGTACTATTTCAAAATAAATTCTGTTCTCTGGCGGATCATCTGCACCTGCATATATATAAGACCTGCCCAGATAGTTTATGAACTGGAATGTAATAAAGTCAGCATCACGCTCAATTCTGACGAATTTATTATTCTCGTTGTGGACGTGCAGTTCAGGAAGATTCTGTTCAGTCTGAGATGACGGGGAACACTCAAACCTGCAGCAATAACGGACCGTCTCCTTTAACCGGATCTGATTAATATTCAGTTCTGAGGGTTTATATATAATGCATTCCTTATTTTCAGTATCCGGTAGTTCCTGATAATGCAGCGTAACGTTTTTTGATATATTTTCATCGCTGCTGTACGTTCTGCTGTTTTTTCCGGCAGGATAGATTTTCAGGCGGAGATTCTGGCGTAATGAAAAAGAAACGGCACCGATTGTTCTCATGTCAGCCGGCCGGATTAAATGAAGCTTACGTACTGGAACTTTTCAAGCCGGTCCTTCATCCAGCGGATTTTTTTAAGACTCAGCAGAAGATTCCAGCCGGTACCGGTAACATCCTGATCAGCCGTATCTTTTTCAATACACAGTCTTTCAAGTTCATCAAGCATGGGACCAATCTGCCTTTTATTACCGTGGATTTTCGGCAGCACTTTCTGAAGTATCTGCTCATCCATTGTGCTGTCTATTTTAAATGAAGCAGGGTCCCCACAGGTTTTATACGCGGCAACGATATACTGCCTGATTTCCTTTACTGTCCTGTAGGCAAATTCAAAACCGCATTTTTCAAGAACCGGATAAAATCCGGCCAGTATTTTTTCTGCGGTTTTCATATTTTCCTTTAATTCCTCAGTCACCCGGCCTTTCCGTATTTCAAGGGAAAGTTTCATAAAACCTTCAGCCATCCCGTCGGGGGCCTCTTCTTCAGGGACATCAGCAGAATCATCCATAAGATTTCCAAGTACCGAGTCCATTTCCGGCTTGAATTCAATCACGTTGGCACGGTCAAGGACTTTCGGACTGAACATATACGTTGTTTCATCTATATTCACCGTACCGGTGATGAACAGATTCCCTGGAAATTGCAGGTTCCCGTCCTTGTAATTGTCAATTTCAAAAGCACTGTCAGGCGTTTCCATTCTGCTCAAAAAATCAGAGAAATACCGCTCCACATGTGAAAGGTTCATTTCATCGAGGATAAGAAAAAACGGTATTTCAGGATTTGCATCCGCCCGTTCCATAAACTCGAATATCTCTGTCTTTACATATTTTCCCTCACCGTTATTGGCAATCGGATTGTAATAACCAAGAATTTTTGTATTATCAGTCCAGTCAGCTCCGACAGGAACAAGAAGAAAATTGGTCTTACCCGCATCGTTTTCTTTTTTCAGATATTCTGCAAACCGCTTTGCAATTCTCGTCTTACCGGTACCGGAGTTTCCGGTAAGGATAACGAACGGCTTTGCAAGAAGAGAATTGATGTATTGACCGGCAAGAGACAACGAATTTATAAATTTTGATGCATCAAAATTCGTGGCAGAATTAACTGGCAAACTGTTTTCTTTTTTATTTATATTACCTATTAGTTTATAACGAAGATGATCCGTTTTTATTTTTGCTAATTGTTCTGTTGAAAATGTACTAGATATTTCATCTCTGTTTTTTTTATCAATATCCCATATCGCATTTAATAAAGCATAAGCTTTATCTGGTTGTACTTCAGAAAGAGCTTGATTCGGTTCCCATTTTGTAATCGGTCCTATACCAATTATATCAAATGTTTCAGGATAAAGAACTAAATCTGAACGTTTTATCGGGTTTGATAATAAAACTTTAATATCTGCACGGACTTTAAAATTTCTTCCTTCATACCCATATGGTAATTTTGATAAAATTGCAATTGCTACAAGACCTGTATCCCACGCAGGTCTATCTCCTCCAAAAACAATAAATACAATTTGTCCCAATTCCAAAGAATCGGCGAGTACATTTAGTCCTGAAAATTCAACAGAAGATTCTTTCCTTAATACAGCATTTACAGACAATTCATTTTTTGTTTTTATAGAAAAAAATCGTTCCCCCATAATCTTCATCTCCTATTGTTCAGATAAATTTGCATCCATTGATTCATATTTTATACCTGCAAATGTTTTTAAGATCGCTTCAAATATAATTTCTGCACCTTCACAGGGAACAGCCATACCGATTTGCTTACGTACAGATTCTTTACTTCCTTCAAATATATAATCATCTGGAAAAGTTTGAAGACGGGCACGTTCTCTGTTCGTTAAAGCTCGGGGTTCTGACCAATGGTAGATATGTGTTCCGCCTCCGCCTGAACCGGTCACAGTATAGGCAGGCTTATCAGGGTCAAGCCGCTTATAAATTTGACTTATTTTCGCCCCTTTTACATGAAGCTTTAATTCTTCGGGAAGGTCAGCTGTAAAGGCATTTTGTCCCGGTTTTATATAATTCAATCTGCTTATAACCCGGGGCGACTGTTTCGTTTTTTCATTATTTGGAGAATCTTTTGAAATAGGTGGAACTTCAATTGCTTCCCTACAACTTTTTATTTTATATTTTTTTGAAGAAGGAATTTTAAATTCAAAAGGTAGATCCTTTCTTATTCCAATAATAATAACTCTGTGTCTTGCCTGTGGAATTCCATATTCTTCAAACTTATATAAATTAGGATAAATATTGTATCCTGCCTTTATTAAATCTTTTTTTATTTTTTCAAATGCATTTCCATCGTTT
>JALCCK010000083.1 GCA_022640795.1 Treponema sp. | reverse complement strand
AAAAATCTCGAAGCTGCCGTTATGAACAGAGCAAAAGAATCCTCTGCGGGCCGGGATGAACTTCCAGATTTTATGTATCGGGAAAAAATGCCGTTTACCTGGCGGCTGTTTCATACTGAATATGATACTAAGGCGAACCTGACTCCCGAAAGTTTTGTCCTGATGGAACGGATTTTAAATTCTCTTGTTGCGCTGAAAACAATGGCCTGAACCGTTTTATCCTGCGGTAATTCCGAGTTTTACAAGACCGTCATAGATGAGCTGAATGGAGAGCCCCGAGAGTATGAGCCCCATAATCTTTTCAACGACGAACATACCGGTAGTACCGATGAGCTTAAGTATCAGCGAACCGGCCCGCAGCGCAGCATATTCTATGAGCAGCCCGAGTATGATCGCAGCAAGAAGTATACAGAGCGAAACGATAGTGAAGCTGCTTTCAGAGACATTCAGCATGATTGTCGTAATCATTCCGGGACCTGCAATAAGCGGTATCGCAATCGGGAAAACGGCGATCATTTTGGTATCCGACGGATCGATGCTCGAGGTTGGTGTCGTCCGTGCACGCGGTTTACTTTGAATCATTTCAAATGATATTATAAAAAAAAGTATTCCCCCTGAAATATAGAAAGCGCCGGGCGTAATGCCGAAGAACAGCAGGATAACGCGTCCGAAGATGACAAAGACAAGCAGTACAAGTCCTGCTATGATTACGGAGTGCCTGATAATGGTCCTTCGTGTGAGTGCATCGTATTCCCCCGTTATGGCGAGAAATTGCGGAAGTATTCCGATTGGATCCATAATCAGAAGAACCGTAAAAAAGAGTTTCAGAAATTGCTGAAGCAGTCCCTGGAACTGCTGAAGATAGAGGATAATCATGATTTCAGTATATAGGTTTTTTTGTCTGTGTAAAAGACGTTCCTGTTTTGCGGTTCACTTTTCGGTCTTGTATAATATTCGGAAAATAGATATATTTAATGTATAAATATACGCTTAGAGGTAAGTATGACAAAAGATAAGGTTGTCCTTGCATATTCCGGAGGACTTGATACGACGGTTATAATACCGTGGCTTAAGGAAAATTTTAATTACGACGTAATTGCAGTCTGTATTGATGTCGGGCAGCACGAAAACTGGGGCATTATAAAAGAACGGGCTTTAAAAACCGGCGCTGCGGCCTGTTATGTTGTCGATGCACGAAAAGAATATATAGAAGAGTACGTGTGGCCTGCTTTAAAAGGAAATGCAGTTTACGAGGATGAGTATTTACTCGGTACATCTACCGCCCGTCCGCTTATCGGAAAAATTCTTGTTGAATATGCGCGACAGGAAAAAGCCGCGGCTATTTGTCATGGAGCAACCGGCAAGGGAAATGATCAGGTCCGCTTCGAACTTGCCATAAAGGCATTTGCACCGGATCTCAAAGTTATCGCTGCCTGGCGGAGCCCTAAATGGACGATTCAGAGTCGTGATGAAGAGATAAAGTATCTTGAAGAGCGGAATATTCCTGTTCCGGTTAAAAAAAGTTCTTCATACAGTTGTGACGATAATGTCTGGCATGTAAGCCACGAAGGTCTCGAGCTTGAAAAAACAGAAAATGAACCGGACTGGAAAAATATGCTCCAGGAGACGGTACTTCCTGAAGAAGCACCCGATAAGCCGGAATATGTTAAAATAGAATTTGAAAAGGGAATTCCCGTCGCCGTAAACGGGAAAAAGATGGATAGTCCTGCACTCATGAACGAACTGAATGAGATCGGCGGACGGAACGGAATTGGTCTTGTCGATATCGTTGAAAACCGCTGTGTCGGTATGAAAAGCCGCGGGGTGTATGAAACTCCCGGCGGAACAATCCTTTATTATGCTCACGAACAGCTGGATCATCTGTGCCTTGACAGGGAGACCTATCACTATAAACAGCAGCTGGCTCTCAAGCAGTCGGAACTTATCTACAACGGGTTATGGTTTACGCAGCTGATGGAAGGTCTTATGGCGTTCAATGATAAAATTGAAGAAACCGTTACCGGCTGGGTCCGGCTGAAGCTGTACAAAGGAACGATGATGGGTGCCGGCTCTTCTTCAAAATACAGTCTGTATAATGAAAGTCTTGCCAGCTTTACGACCGGCGAATTGTACGATCATAAGGATGCACAGGGCTTTATTACACTGTTTGGTCTTCCGCTCACTGCACGCGCATTGATGGAGCAGTATGTTGGAGAAGGGCAGGCAGTTATAGAAAGTAAATCGCTCAAAAAACGTCCGACCGAATAGAATAGTATTTTTTAGTACAAATTGTGAAGCTTTGTACGATGGATATGCTGCACTGCTGTTCCGGCGGTGCAGTTTTTTTTTGAAAAGAAGATTCGCGGCGACCGGTTAGCAGGTGATAATTGAAATTATATTGACTAGTTAGTGTAAAACAACTATATTACATGCAGGATGTATCTATGAAATTATCTGAGATGAAATTAGGAAAAAAGGGCGTAATTGTTACGGTCGCAAATGAAAATTACTGCACGAAATTATGTGCGGAACAAGGCCGTTACGGACGGCGGCATCGGAGGAGAAACGGTGTTCTGTCCGAAATCAATCCGGAGAGAGCTCTCAGGCACCATCTCCTTGACATGGGACTTACACCGGGAACGATAGTTTCGGTCCGGAAAGTGGCTCCGCTGGGGGACCCCCTTGAAATTACCTTACGCGGGTATGAACTGACGCTGCGCAAGGAGGATGCCGAAAAAATCGAAGTTGAACCGGGTATGGATAAAATGCCTGCCTGTACCTGCTGTGCCGGTTGCGGTGCAGGTCATACCTGCAGTAACGAATAGAAAGTGAGAGCTTTATGAATATAACATTGGCGTTAATCGGTAATCAGAACTGTGGTAAAACAACCCTGTTCAATCAGCTTACCGGAAGCAATCAGCATGTCGGTAATTTTCCCGGAGTTACGGTGGAACGGAAAAGCGGCTTTATAAAACAGTCGCTGCTGCAGTCTGACAAGGCTGTTGAAAAAAATCTTACGGTAGAGGTCGTCGATCTTCCCGGAATCTATTCACTTTCGCCGTATACGCCGGAAGAGATAGTAACCCGGGATTTTTTAACGCAGCAGCATCCGGATGCTATTCTTAATATTGTCGATTCGACCAATATCGAGCGGAATTTGTATCTTTCCCTGCAGCTTGCGGAATTGAACGTTCCGATGGTTGTTGCGCTGAATATGATGGATGAAGTGACGGCGGCGGGTAATTCGATTGATGTCATCGGTTTACAGAAAAAGATGGGGATAGATGCCGTTCCCATTTCAGCCGTCAAAGGGGATGGTATTTCAGAACTTGTCGACCGGATAACGCATGTTGCAATAAATAAACGTATTCCGCAAAAAATTGATTTTTGTGATATCGACAGTCCTGTCCACCAGGCCATACATTCTATGGCACACCTTATTTCCGATCATGCTGCGGCCCGCAATTTGCCGCTGCGCTATTGTGCCACAAAACTCATAGAGGGCGACGAGCTCATGATCGATACGCTCAATCTGAACAGAAACGAGCAGGATATCCTCGGCCATATAGTACGGGAAATGGAAGCCGGTGCCGGAACGGATCAGGCTGCAGCCATAGCGGATATGCGCTACTCCTACATAACCCGCCTTACGCAGGATACTGTGACACATGTGGGAGAGACTGTTGAACAGAAACGTTCAGTAAAAATTGACAATATCCTGACACACCGTATATGGGGAATTCCTATCTTCCTTGGGATTATGGCGCTTATTTTTTATCTGACGTTCGGTCTTATTGGTAAATATCTGAGCGATCTGTTCAGCAGGGGAATCGACTGGGTTACCGCCGCTGTCGATTACGGACTGACTGCATATGGTTTGAGCGCCCCCGCACACTCGCTTATTATCGACGGAGCCTTTGCCGGTATCGGTAGTGTTCTTTCTTTTATGCCGACGATACTTGTCCTGTTCTTTTTTCTGGCGCTGCTTGAAGACACCGGTTATATGGCTCGAGTTGCTTTTGTCATGGATACGGCGCTCAGAAAAATCGGACTCAGCGGAAAATCGTTTGTTCCCATGCTGCTGGGATTCGGCTGTTCCGTTCCGGCCATTATGTCGACACGGACGCTTTCAAGTCAGCGTGACAAGCGGATGACGGTCTTTATCATACCGTTTATGTCCTGCAGTGCGAAACTGCCTGTTTATTCTCTGCTGACTGCTGCTTTTTTTCCCGAGCATGCGGCGCTCGTTATGGTCGTCCTGTATCTGACCGGCTTCGCAGTGGCGATTATATCTGCGCTGCTGCTCAAAAATACCGCCTTTACCGGGAAGCCCGTTCCGTTCGTCCTTGAACTTCCTGCCTATCGTATGCCCGGAGCAAAAAGTATCTGGCTCAATATGTGGGGAAAGGCAAAAGATTTTATGCGGAAGGCTTTTACGATAATTTTTGCAGCAACGATCGTTATATGGTTCCTGCAGCATTTTGACATACGCCTTAATCTTGTTGCCGATACAGCAGACAGTATGCTGGCGCAGATAGGATCCTTCATTTCTCCGATATTTTATCCGCTCGGATTCAGGGACTGGCGGCTTTCCACTGCTTTGCTTACGGGCCTTACGGCAAAGGAAACCGTTGTCAGTACGCTTGCCATCCTTACCGGTGCATCGGGGGCTGCTTTACAGGCTGCTCTGCAGACGCTGCTGACGCCCGTTTCCGCTTTTTCGTTCCTCATATTTACGCTGTTGTATATGCCCTGTGTTGCGGCATTCGCTGTTACAAAACGTGAAATCGGAACGCGGCTTGCCGTTACCGCTATGATTTTTCAGACTGCAACGGCATGGGTATACGCATTTCTGATTTATCACCTGCTGATACTGTTTTGACGGGAACTTCGAAGAATCGGAAAGATTCTTCGAAGCTGTAGAACTGCAAACTGATTTTATGAAAAAAGCCTCAGTGCGCTGTTTCTTGCTTTTATAACAGCATCGCACCAGCTGTCGAAATCAGGATCGGGAACTCTGCATTCGGAATGCGACATGATGTAGACGGCCGCTTTTCTGAGCCCGTCCTGCATGGTTACTTTCTGCCGGAACGTCGGAACCAGTCGTTTGAGTTTCGAAATATCGAACAGAACCGGATACGCTTTGTCTCCAATGAGTTCTCCGGTAAAATCGTACTGGTTTTGTTTTCCTGCAGCCCCGAGAAAATCAGAAGCTATGTGAACCGCGGAGAGCTTTACGCCGAGCGCATCAGCAACTATTTCATAAATCTGATTCCAGCTCATCCGTTCGTCGACCATGATCTGAACTGCCTGTCCCAGTGCTCTCGGGTTTCCGATAAGGCCGATGAATCCCGCCGCAAAATCCGTGTTGAACGTAAGTGTCCAGAATGTGGTTCCATCCCCGGGGATAATGACCGGTTTCCCGGCGAGCATCCGGGCAAGAACCTGATAACTTCCTTTTGCTCCGTGTACCGCCACCGGAACCCTGCGTTCATCATAGGTATGACTCGGCCGGACGATCGTAACCGGGAAGCCTTCGTTTCTGTATTTTTCCATAAGGAATTCTTCCCCGGCTATTTTGTTCCGCGAATATTCCCAATACGGATTTATCAGCGGTGTACTTTCTGTTATAAGAAAATCGGACGGCGGCTTCTGATAGGCGGAAGCTGAACTAATGAAGATGAATTGTTTTGTCCGGCCGGAAAAAAGTCTGAAATCACGTTCAAGATCAGAAACGGTAAATGCAATAAAATCTGCAACAGTATCGAATTTCATGCCCTGCAGTTTTTCTTTTACCTGTGCCTCGTTATGAATATCCGCATGAATTTCGTGGACCCCATCGAGATCGGTAAGCCGGTTGCCTCTGTTTAAAATATACAGTTCCTGTCCTGCGGCAGCGATTTGGCGGGTAATCGCCATACTGATGGTTCCTGTTCCGCCGATAAATAAAATTTTCATTTTTGTTCTCCCGTATAATATTTCAGCAGTACCTGCGTTCCTTTTTCGCCGAATCCCGTTTTTTCAAGTTCCCGGCACTCGGAAAGAACTTTCTGCAGGACCGGGAGTTCTAGTTTTCGCTGTGTTGCTTCCTCGTCCGCAATCCGCATGTCCTTGATAAAATGTTTCAGAAAGAAACCTGGTTCATAATCTTCCCTGATCATTTTGCCGCCTAAATTCGACAGCTGCGCACTTGCTGCCGCGCCAGTACTTACCGATTTCAGAACCGTTGCCATATCAAGACCTGCTCTTCTGGCGTAGGAAAGTCCTTCGCAGACACCGCTCAACGCACCTGCGATCATAATCTGGTTTACCATCTTTGTATGCTGACCGCTTCCGGTTTTCCCTTCATACACGATGTTTTTTCCCATCGCAGCAAAGAGCGGGCGGCATATATCGAATGTTTCTTTATCTCCGCCGACCAGAATCGTCAGCGTTCCGTTTTTCGCACCGGTATCTCCGCCGGTAACCGGTGCATCAAGCATCCTGAGGCCACGATTTTCCGCATCGGCTGCGATTTTTCTGTCAAGTTCCGGGCTTGTCGTGGTCATGTCTATAAGAATTGTTCCCCGGTCGGCACTGTCGAGTATATTTCCGTCTCTGTTATAAACTTCATCTACATCGGACGGAAATCCTACTATCGTTATGACGGCATCCCTGTTTTTTGCACATTCGCCGATTGTCGCGCTCCATACGGCGCCATCGTTGAGGATGTCCATGACTTTTGCCTTCGTTCGTGCAAAAATATGGACTTCAAAACCAGCCTTCATAAGATTACGGGCCATCGATTTTCCCATGATACCCAGTCCGATGAATCCTATTGTTTTAATCATTGTGTACCTCCCGATTTGTTTGCATTTAAAAAATATTCCGGCACCGGCGATTACGACTTGTTTTTCAGCAGATTTCTGTAATTTTCAAGATTACCTTTTTCTTCTTCAGATAATTGCGGATATTCAGGATTTATTTTTTTCAGAATATCAAGAAGAATTTCCGAAACAAGGTAGTGCGTGTACCATTTCTGATCCGCGGGCAGCACGAACCATGGAGCCGTTTTTTTTGCGGTCGCATTTATGGCATCTTCGAATGCCTGCTGGTATTTCGGCCAGAACTGGCGTTCCTTTAAATCGTTCTCCGAAAATTTCCAGTTTTTCCCCGGTTTATCAAGCCGTTCAAGAAATCGTTTTTTCTGTTCTTCTTTTGAAACATTCAGGAATATTTTGACAATACGGTAACTGTTTTCGTACAAATGCTTTTCGAACGCAGTTATCTGGTCGTATTTCATTTTAAAAAAGTTTTTACCGATGCAGCGGTCCGCCATGTGATAATCCTTATAAAGATCGTGGACTTTCACGATGAGAACTTCTTCATACCACGAACGGTTGAACAATGCCATTTTCCCGCGGACCGGCATACGCCGGTGATACCGCCACAGAAAATCGTGTGCAGCTTCGTTGGAATTCGGCGTTTTAAAACTGAAAACATCGACACCCTGCGGGTTCAGTCCCGACATGACATGTTTTACCGTACCGTCTTTTCCTGCCGCGTCCATGGCCTGCAGTACCAGTACAATGGACTCTTTTGCGTCTGCATAAAATTTGTCCTGCAGTTCACTGATCTTTTCAATATTTTTCCCGGTAAGTTTAATTATTTTGTTTTCCTGGTCCTTATCACAGTGACTGTCGGTCTGTGCCTTTTTTATATCGAATTTTTTTGTTCCGTCGTAGCGGTAAGTGTCGAGTAATGACATGGACAACTCCTCCTGTTTACGTGATTAAGACCAGTATACGGTGATTCGGGATTTTTTGCCACAACAAAGTAACCGCAACGAGCCGTTACCATATTTTTTTACCTTTATGGATATTTTCTTTTTTTTCCGGTACACTTTGCAGTATGCGATTAAAAAAAATGAGTACAAAAATACAGGCGATTATGCTGATGCTGCTTTCTTCACTGTGTTTTGCGGCAATGGGGGCGATGGTCAAGCTTTCGGGTCAAATTCCGACTTTTGAAAAGGCTTTCTTCAGAAATTTTGTCAGTTTATTCTTTTCCGCTTTTTTGCTGATGAAACACCGGCAGTATCCGTGGGGAAAACCTGAAAACAGACCTATGCTGCTCGGCCGGAGTGTGTTCGGAACGATCGGTATGCTGTGCTATTTTTATGGAATAGACCGGCTTATTCTGGCCGATTCGGGGATGCTGAACAAAATGCATCCGTTTTTTGTTACGATTTTTGCTTTTTTATTTTTGAAAGAAAAAATTTCCTGGCACCAGCTTGTTTCGCTGCTTGTTGCGCTGACCGGTTCTGCGCTGATTATCAAACCCGGGTTTGATTTCAGTCAGTCCGGTCCGGCGTTTATCTGCTTTCTCTCTGCAGTTTTCGCCGGACTCGCCTATGTGTTCGTCAGCTATCTCGGCAACAGGGAAAACAGTTACACTATCGTATTCTGGTTTTCGCTCATATCGAGTCTTATAACGTTGCCGCTTGCGCTGATGCATTTCAGAATGCCGTCGCCGGCCCAGCTGCTGCTTTTAATCGGTGCCGGCGGCGCTTCCGCCGGGGGCCAGTTTTCGCTCACCGTGGCATACCGCTATGCTCCTGCAGGGGAAGTGTCCATTTACAATTATTCGAATGTTATTTTTTCGAGTATATTCGGCTTTATGCTTTTTGCAGAAATTCCCGATCTGCTGAGCGTTTCCGGGTATTTACTGATTATCGCGGCAGGATATCTGACGTTCCGGTTGGGATCTGAAAAAAGACAGCATAGCTGACCGGACGGCTGTCAGTCAGCAGTGTGCTGGACTGAAAATCAGCATGCAGGCTGTCTCTTTTTTCCGTTTACAAAGATAATGCCTGCACAGACAAGAACAAGTGCAGCAGGAATTCTCCAGTCCCTGAGCGTGTTGCTTTCACCGAGAAGAAGCGCTGAAAGAATAACACCGAAAACGGGATTCATGAATCCGAAGATGGTAACACGCGAGACGTCGTTGTATTTCAGCAGGATGGACCACAGGGAATATGCTACTGCAGAAAGAAGCGACAGATACAGCAGCAGAAATACGGACTGTACGGAAGGAAATGTCAGTCGTCCTCCGGTAAAATAGCCGGCTACAGCCATTACGGCGCCGCCGAAGACAAACTGCCAGCCGGTCAGAAGCACGGGGTTATCGTATCTGGAAAAAATCCGCAGCAGTATGGATGCAAACGCAGAGCCGATCGTCGAAATAATCAGGAATCCTTCCCCTGTCAGCGTAAAATGCATATCTAAATTCTGCATTTGTCCGGAACCGGCAAGGTTTACCAGTATAATTCCGGCAAAACCGATGAAACAACCCAGAAGCTTCCGCGCTGAAAGTTTTTCCATACGAAAAATGATGGCGGCAAATAGTATTGAAAAGAAAATATTGAGACTTTCAAGAATTGCTCCCTTTATTCCCGTCGTATGTGCGAGCGCAATATAGAAAAAGATATATTGTATGACCGTCTGCATCAGAGAAAGACAGATGATACGTATAACGGACGGAACAGAACGCGGTACGAGAACACGTTTTGCTGCAATACTGCCGGCTACCGTTGCGATTATTCCGGCAAGAAAAAAACGGCTTCCCGCAAAAAGCAGCTGCGATGCCGTATCTGTTTTTTGAATAGACAGAGCAGCATAACCGATTTTGATAACAGGAAATGCGCTTCCCCACAGGGCGCAGCTTACTAACGCAAGCAGCACGACAACGGGAGTCTGCTGAAGATAATTTTTCATGTGCGGATATACTATCTCCGAATTTCTGATGAGTCAATCACGTCAGGTCTATTCCTCTGTTTATTTTGCTTCGTAAAGATCCGCCAGCCCGGGAATCGGTTCCAGCGCCCGCGGCAGCAGACCGTTTGCCCATGCGAGAAACAGGCCGTAATTTATAACCGGGATGCCGTGTGATTTAAATCCGGCAAGTTTTGCACACATAGCCCTCTGTGTCAGCATGCATGCCGCGCAGTGGATGACGAGATCGTAATTCTGAATATCGCCGGGGATTGTCTTCGTGAATGAAAATTCTGCTTTTGATGAAACCAGCTGATGAAACAATCGTGGTATTTTAACGGACCCGAGATCGTCGGCCTGCCGGTGATGGGAACATCCTTCCATGACAAGCACTCTGCCGTGCGGCGGAAACCGTGAAAGGATTTTGAGACTTTCGATAAAGAAATTCATATCGCCTTTTTTACGTGCAAACAGAATGGAAAAGGACGTTAACGGCTGATATTCCGGGATATCTGCAGCAACCTTGCTGAACGCCTGACTGTCGGTGATGACAAGGGCAGGGCGTCGTCCGAGTGAATGATAGGTTTCGTATAATTCCCGTTCTTTTACAATGAGTGCCGGACAGTCATGATCGAGCAGATCTCTGATCGTTTCAACCTGCGGCAGAATCAGCCGGCCTGCCGGTGCCGCAAGATCGATGGGGGTCACCAGCAGGACCAGATCACCTTCATGTACCAGTCCTTCTACCGGTGTCAGTTCCCGGGTAAGGCTGCCTGACATGGATTCTATTTTT
>JALCCK010000082.1 GCA_022640795.1 Treponema sp. | reverse complement strand
TAAATTTCTTTGTACAAAATAATCTGAACACTTATGCAGCGGCATGTGCGTACGGATTTCTTTTTTCTTTTATCCCGGTCGTTATGATGGTTCTCGCTATCCTTATACAGTTTCTGCACGCCTCCCCGGAAACCATTACAACACTGCTCAATTTCGGAAAAAGTTTTGACGGTATATTCAGTCTTCAGTCCGTTATAGATTCCATCTCTGCGGTTAACCGCATCAGCTGGGTGGAAATCGTGCTTGGTCTTTTTATCTTCTGGATTGCACGAAATTTCTTTTTTTCCGTCATGCAGAGCATCCGGCGAATATTCCGGAAAGCGGTCCCGGCACGTCCCGTTTTTTATCAGGTAATCGGATTCGCAGGAGAAGTTCTTCTGGTTGTAGCAAGCGCTGTGTTCATATTTTTTATTATATCGATGCGTACCCTGACGCGGTTGTCCCTGATGGAACAAATTCAGACCCAGTTTCCGCTGATATTCACGACATTCAGCAGAATTCTCCTTGCAACAGTCCCCTATGCGCTGATCTTCATTTTTGAAGCCGTTGTTCTGAAGGTCGTAAGCGGCATAAATCCTGAATGGAAAGTTTGTTTTACAGCTTCAGGATTATGTACGCTTATATTCTGGATTGTCGTCCAGTTTTTGAATATGTTCCTCGATTATAATAAATACAATATCGTATACGGCGTGCTCGGGAACCTCATAGTACTTCTTTTCGAAGTCTATATCTTTTTCATCTTATTTCTGTTCTTCGCGCAGTTTATATTCGTCATGGAATTTTTTGATATACTGCTGCTGGGTGAACTCTATCTGCTGCCCGCACGTGATGAAACAGGTCCTATTCCGACACTTAAAAGAGTTCTTTTTATACGACCTGATTATCTTATACAGAAAAACGCCAACATCGTTCACTACAAGGCAGGCGACACGATCTTTACCGTAGGCGATACCAGCGACGACGCATATTATATTATAAAGGGAAGCATCGTAATTACGAAAGAGAACAGTCTGAGCCACTTTGATAAAGGCGCCTTTTTCGGAGAACTTGCATGCGTCATCAATAAACCCCGCACATTCTCAGCTCAGGCAGACACCGACACGGATCTCGTCATCATACAAGGAGAAACATTTCTTAATCTGCTCAAACAGAATCCGAAAGTCAGCATCAAGGCATTATCGCAAATATCCAACTACCTGTCAGAAGTTTATGGACGAAGGGAAGGCTTTCTGTTATAGTTGGAAGATATATTGCAAAAACAAAATCGCAGGAGCAGGAAGATGACCAAGTATATTTTCATTACCGGCGGAGTCGTTTCAGGGCTGGGTAAAGGAATCGCTGCCGCCTCCATCGGCCTTATTTTAAAGAGCCGCGGTCTGAAAGTTGTCAACCAGAAATTTGATCCGTATCTGAATATAGATCCGGGAACAATGAATCCCTATCAGCACGGAGAAGTTTTTGTAACGGACGACGGAGCAGAAACAGATCTTGATCTTGGTCACTATGAACGTTTTACCGACGCGACATTATCACAAAGTTCCAACACAACTGCGGGACGCGTCTACCTTGCAGTCTTGAATAAAGAACGTGAAGGCGGATTTCACGGAGGAACCGTTCAGGTAATTCCAAACATAACGAAAGAAATTCTGCGGCGGATGCTCCTTTCTACGAACGAAACAAATGCAGACGTAATAATTACGGAAATAGGCGGAACCGTCGGCGATATTGAATCACTGCCGTTTATGGAAGCAATCCGGCAGATGAAATATAAAGTCGGCGAAGAAAACTGCTGTTACATTCATCTTACGCTCGTTCCCTATATGAAGAAAGCCCACGAAATCAAAACAAAACCGACGCAGCACAGCGTCAAGGAACTTCAGGAACTCGGTATAAAACCTGATATCATAATGCTTCGTACCGAACAATCGATAGATCAGACCGTACGGGAAAAACTGGCTGCCTTCTGCAACGTAGATACCTCTGACGTCATACAGAACCTGAACGCCGCTTCTATCTATGAAGTCCCGCTTCAGATGGAAAAAGAAGGTATCGGTAACGCCGTCTGCAAAGTTCTTGGTATCGAAAATACCAGAACACATCTTGAAGAATGGTCAAAGATGGTAGAACGGTACAACAATCCTAAAACGAATATAACTATCGCGCTGGTAGGTAAATACATAGAACTTCATGATGCATACCTTTCCGTCGTAGAATCACTCACCCATGGCGGCATCCATAATCAGGCTTCCGTTTCCGTAGACTGGATTGATGCTGAAAATCTTACCGACGATGCAGTCGCTGCAGAAAAACTAAAAAATGCAGATGGAATCATCGTTCCGGGCGGATTCGGGGACCGCGGCATAGAAGGAATGATACGGGCTGCAAAATATGCCCGGACGCACAAGGTTCCTTATTTCGGGATATGTCTCGGTATGCAGATAGAAGTAATAGAATATGCACGAAATGTCCTGAATTTTACCGGTGCGAATTCCACTGAAATGAATAAAGACACGCCATATCCCGTAATAGATCTTATGCCCGACCAGAACGGTGTTATCCTCGGAGGTACGCTGCGGCTGGGGAAATATGAGTGTGCAGTTACCCCGGATACCCTTTCCTCGAAGGCGTACGGTACCGCTACGGTATGGGAACGTCACCGCCACCGCTATGAATTCAACAATAAATACCGCGAAGCTTTCAAAAAAGCGGGACTTGTCATTGCCGGCATAAATCCTGAACGTAACCTTGTCGAAATCTGTGAAGTACCGCAGCATCCCTGGATGGTCGGCGTTCAGTTTCACCCGGAATTCAAAAGCCGCCCGAATCATGCACAGCCACTCTTCAGGGATTTTATAAAAGCTTCCTGTAATTTCCGGAAAAATAAAGGAGTCGCAAAATGAAAGGTGGAAAAATAGCTGTTCTCGATTTCGGAAGCCAGTATGCACACCTTATTGCCAAACGGTTCCGTATGCTTGGCTATTATTCTGAAATAAAAATGCCGTCCGCACCAGCTGAAGAATTCAGCGATGTCCGGGGAATAGTTATGAGCGGCGGCCCCAGCTCCGTCTATGCAGACAATGTTCCGGAATTTAACGAGCGGCTGCTTGATCTCGATATTCCGGTTCTCGGGCTTTGCTACGGCCACCAGCTTATGAACAAATGTTACGGCGGGAAAGTTGAAAAAGCTGTGACCGGAGAATTCGGTATAGCACATCTTTCTATTCTTCCGGGAAAAAAATGTCCGTTGTTTAAAGATATACCTGCATCACAGCAGGTATGGATGAGCCACCAGGACAGCGTAACTGTTTTGGGGGACGGATTCGAAGCTGTCGGAAGTACGAACGACTGTGAATATGCAGCCGTTCAGAATCTTGAAAAAAAACGGTTCGGTCTGCAGTTCCATGTAGAAGTAAAAGATACTCCTGCCGGCAGTAAAATACTTGCGAACTTTGCAAAATACTGCGGAATGAAAAAGAACTGGGACCAGGCAACAGTTCTTGATCATATCATGAATACTATCCGTGTCGCCGCCGGGGATCGCAACGTCCTGCTGTTTCTGAGCGGGGGGGTCGACAGTACCGTAGCCTTCGCCCTCCTGAACAAAGCACTCGGACAGAACAGAGTTCTGGGACTTCATATCGATAACGGCTTTATGCGGAAAAACGAAAGCGCCATAGTTGCAGAACATTATCATAAATTCGGTTTTACTAATTTCCTCGTAGAAGATGCATCAGAAAGTTTTCTCAAGGCAGTATATCATCTTACCGATCCCCAGAAAAAGAGAATGGCAGTCGGAGAAAATTTTATAACCGTACGAAACCGTGTCGTAGCGGAACAACAGCTCGACGAAGATAAATGGATGCTCGCTCAGGGAACGCTCTATCCCGACATCATCGAAAGCGGCGGAACAAAAAATTCCAAAATAATAAAAACGCACCATAACCGCGTCGCAGGAATCCAGGCGCTCATCGAAAAAGGATGTATTATAGAACCGCTGAAAGATCTCTATAAAGATGAAGTCAGAAACATCGGACGGATGCTCGGACTGAACGATGAACTGGTTATGCGGCATCCCTTCCCGGGACCGGGACTTTCCATAAACGTACTCTGTACAACAGGGGAAATGACCGGGCAGGACGAAACTGATTTTACGAAAGCTGCCGCTGAAATAGAAACCCTTACGATTCCCGCTCTTAAAACGGACAGTTTTATCAAATATGTAATTCCGGTCCGTTCAGTAGGGGTACAGGGAGATTTTAGAACATACCGGTTTCCATCTGTTCTTTCTTTCGGAGAAGAGTCGGAAGGCGGATTCTACCCGGTCGGTGCCGGCTGGGACAGTATAGAAGCAGCTTCGTCGTATATTACGAACAATACTGAAAATATAAATCGCACCATAATCCGCCTTTATGAAAAAAGCGGCGCAACGCTCAAACTGCAGGAAGGATATTGCGACAAGCGCCGGCTTGACCAGCTCAGGGCTGCAGACGACATCGTACTGACGGAACTGCACAAAACAGGCTGGTACAATAAAATTTTCCAGCATCTGACAATCGATCTGCCGTACGCATCCAGCGCCGGCAGCTGTTCGTTCGTTCTGCGTCCCGTTGTCAGCGAAGATGTTATGACAGCACGCTTCGCCCATCTGCCCGAAAATATACTTACAGACATCGTCAGACAGATTGCCGCGCTGGGGTTCGTCGATGCAGTGTATTTTGATGCAACAAACAAACCGCCGGCGACATTCGGCTGGGAATAAAAGCTCCCCCGGAAACGGTTTCAGCTCTCAAATTTTTCAACCTGTTCACTAATCATTGGAATAAGCTGTTTTTTTCTTGAAACAATATCTTTCAGAAAATAGACACTGTCTTCTTTCTTCGGAAAAGTCAGTGTCTGAAGGAATCGTTCGTCTGATTCGATGAATAAAAGGCTGTTTAAATGAGTAATATCGGTTACCAGAAGAGCGCTGAACAACGCTTTCCGGCTTCGCCGCTCAATCTCAAGTTCATCCAGGAATTCCTTTTTCCGCGACATTACCTCACCGGTATTATCCACTTCTATCTGGCTGACCGTATAGCTCAGTTTTCCTTCCGTATACTCCTTCATATCCTGATGGATAACTTCATTTGCGCTGCGGCCCCCTATGTGGCTCCCTGCGGAAATTATATCCGCACCGAGTTTCTGAATATCAAGATTGGTAATATTGGAAAGATATTCGGCAGCTTCCCGGTCCGCTTCAGTTGTCGTCGTCGACTGAAGAATAAGCGTATCCGAAAGAATCCCGCAGAGAAGCAGACTTGCTATATCGATCGGAATGGAGATTTTCTGTTCTCTGAACAGATCGGCTATCAGTGTCGAAGTGGCCCCAACCGGTTTATTGATAAACGTAATAGGATAATTTGTCGAAAGGGGCCCGAGCCGATGATGATCTATCACTTCGAGCAGTTTATAATGTTCCACTCCTTCCACAGCCTGCGTAAGTTCGTTATGGTCGACGAGAATAACTCCTATATTGGCATCATGCAGCAAATCGCTTTCAGATATAAGGCCGATCACTTTATTCCTTTCGTCAACAACCGGCAGACTTCTGCTCGCGGATTCCTGCAGAAGCGGCCGTATTGTCGAAACGCTGTCTGCGGCCTGAACAGGCTGGACGGTTGCATCTGCCATTACGGAAACCGGCGTTGAATAACCGATAAGCATAGCAGTAGCCGATGTTCCGTAGGGACTTATTATAACGGAAACTCCGTTCTTTTCAGCCTTTTCCCGCAGTTCTTTTTTCAAAACAAACCCCGAGGTAAGAACCAGCAGTTTTATACCGGCGTCGATGCAGCATTCCTGAATATCCTCACGGTCGCTCAGAATAGCTACGACATTTTCGCTTTTATGTTCGGAAAGCATCCGTCGAAAGGTTTCATGCCGGGCCGCACCGACGAGTACTGAACACTTAAAGATTTGCTGTTCGTTTTTTACAATAATGGGCTGTGCATTCAGCGTACGTCTGATGAGATCTATGCTTGTCGAGATAGCAGATTTTTTTTCGGGATTCATTATTTTGATAACGGCATGTGCAAAACCGCTGTAGTGCAGCATCGACCGGTAAGTTCCGTCCGCATCAACGACAGGTAAAACTTTTGTATTTTTAGAACTCATGCGGCTGACAGCTTCCCAAAGCGGAATATTATCATTCACGGTAGGGCAGCCGTCGTTCATGTAATATTTCGTCTTGGGAATAAGATCGGGAATATATTCGGGAAAAGGAACTTTAAACCGTTTGAAAATATACTCAGTCTGCGGATTAAAGTGACCGGCACGGGCCGCAACACAATTTTCGGTACCAGTAAGCCGTTTCAGACAGGCATAAGCGGTTGCGGAAACACCCGAATCGGTATCAGGATTTTTATGTCCGATAATATAGATAGTCTTTTTCATAAAAATATTCTGAAGCAAATCGGTTAAATTGTCAATTTGAAAAAATAAGCGGTACAACTTCCGTTCTTTCAGATTGAAATTCCTCTCTATTATCGATACAATAGCTCCATGGTAGCAAAACAAGAAGATTTTAACCCACAGAAATTACCGGCAGAGTTTGTAAAACTCTACAATGGAACGGAAGGCAGCGTGAGCGTTTTTGCTTCTCCTGCCAGAATTAACATAATCGGTGAACATATAGATTATAACGGCGGTAAAGTTTTTCCGACTGCAATCGATAAGTATCTGTATGTTGCGATCAGAAAACGGGAAGATACCGCAGTCATCTATCAGGACCTGAAATTTCCCGGCCTCTATAAATTTGATATTAACGACAACTTTACCTATAAAAAAGAGAATGACTATGCGAATTACCTCAACGGGATACTCTCTATTTTAAAGAGCAGAGGCTGTACCTTTCCGTGCGGTTTCGAAGTACTCATGGTGAGTAACGTTCCGCCGGCAGGCGGCATCTCATCATCTTCAGCGCTTGAATGCGGATTCGCATACGCTGTTTCCGAACTGTTCAATTTTGCGATAAGCAGAAAGGATATAGCTTTGATCGGACAGCAGAGCGAACACGATTTTATGAATGTCAACTGCGGCATTATGGATCAGTATATTATTGCAACGGGGAAAAAAGATACGGCGGAACTGCTCGACTGTGCAAAAATTGAACATGAATATGTTCCGCTTGTTCTCGGCGATTACCGGTTTGTCGTCATGAATACAAAAAAGAAACGGCAGCTGGCTGATTCAAAATACAATGAACGCAGATCCCAGTGCGAACAGGGACTTGCCGAATTGCAGAAAGCTGCAACAGACCTTCCCGACGGCGGTCTACGTAAAAATACACGGGATCTCGAAGCTCTTTGCGAACTGACGGTCCCGCAGTTTGCCGCCTGCGAAACGGTTCTTACCGATCCCGTCATACAGAAGAGGGTCCGCCATTGTGTAACCGAAAACGGACGCGTTCTGGAAGCCGTATCGGCACTCAAAGCCGGAAACCTGAACAGACTCGGTGAACTGCTCAGGGCGTCGCACGAATCTCTCAAGACAGATTATGAAGTAACGGGAATTGAACTGGATACGCTTGCAGCCGCCGCCAACGTGCAGGACGGTTGCATCGGTGCCCGAATGACAGGTGCGGGTTTCGGCGGCTGTGCCATAGCGCTCGTTCACAAAGACAAAATCAGTACCTTCATCGACGCCGTACAGAAAAAGTATACAAAAGCAATCGGCCACGATGCAGGATTTTTTGCCTGTACAAGCGGAGACGGAGTTCACCGGATCAAGTAAGCTCCGGAATCATACGGCAACTGCAAAAAGGCCCTGAACTCCGTCGAAAACCGGAGACAGGGCCTTTTTTACGCACAAAAGCACCGGGTACGATATCGGAATTTACCCGGCGGTTTGAACAGTCTTTTCTTCAAGAACTCTTTTCATTATTTTAAGGCCGGCGTCTATTTCCCTATCCGTTATAACCAGCGGCGGAAGGAAACGAAGCGTATTAGTTCCGGCCGTCGAGATGCAGAGTCCGTCCTGCAGACATATTTTCTGCACGGCGGCAGCTTTTATCGTATCATTCATGTCGATGCCGATCATCAGTCCTTTACCGCGAACATCCGTAATAAACGGGACCTTCCACGACGCAATCGTAGTACGGATACGTTCCCCTTTTTCTTTTACCTGATCAAGAAATCCCGGTGACGTAAGTGTCCGGATAACGACTCTTCCTGCAGCACAGGCCAGCGGATTGCCGCCGAAGGTAGACTGATGGTCACCTGCGGCGAAAATCCCGTACGCCTTTCCCCTGAAAAGACAAGCTCCCATAGGAACGCCCCCGGCAATTCCTTTTGCCAGAGTAACAATTTCAGGTTCAAACCCCAGCTGCTCGGAAGCAAGCAGCGTTCCCGTCCTTCCCATACCGGTCTGGACTTCGTCCGCAACAACAAGAGCACCGGCCGCACGTGCTGCCTCCGCTGCAGCTTTCGCCCATTCAGCATCGACAAGATTTACGCCGCCTTCGCCCTGTACACATTCTATAAAGAGAGCGGCCGTTGTATCGTCGAACGCAGTTTTCAAAGACTCAAAGTCATTCGCCGGTATGGTCCTGAACCCTTCAGGATACGGGGCGAAACAGTCGGGATGAAACCGGTCCTGGCCGGTAGCGCTGAGCGTTGCAATGGTCCGTCCGTGGAACGAATTCTCAAGCGTCACAATAACATGCCGTTTTGATCCTCCGTTAAGCCAGCCGAACTTCCGCACCAGTTTTATAGCAGCTTCATTCGCTTCCGCGCCGGAATTTCCAAAATATCCGCCCTGAAAACCTGTTGCAGACAACAGTTCATCTGCAAAGGCAAGTCCTGTATCAGACAGATAATAATTCGAAATATGAATTTCTGCCGAAGCCTGTTTCCTGATAGCTTTAACGAGCGGTTTGTAACCATGGCCAAGACAGTTGACGCCAATGCCGCCGACAAAATCTATGTATTTTCTGCCATTTACGTCGGTCAGTGTTGCACCCTTTCCGTGTGTAAAGACGACATCAAAACTTCCATAATTATTTACTATTTTCTTTTCCATATTTTACCAGCCATTTTTAATAAATCATCGTACCGATACCGCGGTCGCTGAACATTTCGATAAGCAGCGAATGCGGAACCCGTCCGTCTATAATATGCGTCCGCGGCACACCGCCTCTGAGCGCAATCATGCAGCATTCAACCTTGGGAATCATACCGCCGGCTATTGTTCCATTTTCTATCAGCGACGGTACTGTCGGCATCGGTATCCGCTGTATGAGTGATTTCGGATCATCAAGGTTCTTTAATACTCCCGCTACATTAGTAAGCTGGACAAATTTCTCGGCTTTCAAAGCAACCGCAATCTTTGCAGCAGCAGTATCAGCATTGATATTATATCGTTTTATATCGCCCTGTTCGCCAAGAGCCACCGTAGAGATGACCGGAATAAAACCTTTGCCAAGCAGCGATTCGATTATTTCCGGATGTACCTCGGTTACAACGCCAACCAGTCCTAAATCTTTTCCGTCTTTATCTATCTTTTGGGCACGAAGCATTCCCGAATCCACACCGCTCAGTCCGACAGCCTGTCCGCCTTCCTGAAGCAGCATTCCGACAATATCCTTGTTGACTTTGCCGGTAAGAACCATCTGTACGATTTCCATCGTTTCTTCGTCAGTATACCGCAGTCCGTCGACAAATTTACTTTCCTTACCGACTTTTTCAAGCATCTCGTTGATTGCAGGGCCCCCGCCGTGCACAAGAACGACTCTGACACCGATAGTATTCAGAAGAACAATATCTTTCATAACGCAGGACTTTAAGGTTTCGTCCAGCATGGCATTTCCGCCATACTTAACCACAACGGTTTTTCCGACAAACTGTTTAAAATACGGCAGCGCCTGGACGAGAACATCCGACCAATCTTCATTCTTAATTTTATACTGCATGCATCCCCCTGTCCGTAAGAATCCGGCAGATTTCAATCATCTGCTTTCACAGATTTCTTTACCAGCTACGTTCTGTAATCGCCGTTTATTTTTACGTAATCATACGTAAGATCGCATCCCCATGCCCGTCCGACAGCAGAGCCGTCCTCCATGTTTACCAGGATCTCAACAACTTCCGAAGAAAGAATTTTTTTAGCCCTGTCTTCGTCGAAATCGAGCGGGACACCGTGATCAAAAACCAGAATCATGTCTTTCTGTAGTTTTTCAGAAGAATCGGCCGGATCGAAATAGCGTTTTGCATCAGGACGGCTGCCGAATGAAACAGATGTCTTTTCCGGCGTAAATCTTCTGCCGGAATATCCAAGTGCACAAAGAACGCGGCCCCAGTTGGCATCTCTGCCGAACAAGGCAGCTTTTACAAGGTTAGAGGAAATGACTTCTTTTGCAAGCGCCCGGGCTGTCGGAATGTCGAAAGCACCGGTAACGGTACATTCGATAAGCCGGTCTGCGCCCTCGCCGTCTGCAGCTATCTTTTTAGCCATAACTTCATTGAGGGCAGTAAGAGCCTGAAGAAATACATCGTAATCAGGACCCGATCCCGTAATTTCCGTATTCCCGGCCATGCCGTTTGCCAATATCGTAAGGGTATCGTTCGTGCTGGTATCGCCGTCAACAGAAACACAGTTATACGTTCCTGAAATACTTTCGTGAAGCGCACTGCCGAGCATTTCGGAACTGATTGCACAATCTGTCGTTATAAAACCAAGCATTGTTCCAAGGTTTATATGAATCATACCGCTGCCCTTGGCCATACTTCCAATCGTTACTTTCGCACCGCCAATCATGACGGAAACAGC
>JALCCK010000081.1 GCA_022640795.1 Treponema sp. | reverse complement strand
TATCCGCTCGGACTTAAAGATACTGAAATTCCATTGGTTGCCAGAATTATTGCGGTAGCGGATACCTTTGACGCAATGGCTTCGTCGCGTGCCTATCGGAAACGGTTATCGACAGAGGCAATTATATCGGAATTAAAAAGAGTCAAAGGAAAACAGCTTGACTCAAAAATTGTCGATTTTATGCTTCAGATTATCGATGAGGTAAATTTGTCCGATATGGAACCCTTTGAAGAATACTATAGATAAAAATATATCTCTGTTTATTTTTGATAGAAAATTCTTATTACAAGTAAAAAAGTACTATGGTTTTGATTGACAAGTGAAAACTTCTGGATTAGAGTAAATTACTCCCATCAGGTAATGAGTTTTGAACGCTATTCCTACATGCTGGAATTTATGCTGAAACTGTGCACTATAGACGACAGCTCAAAGAAATGTTTTGAGTATATAAAAATGCTGGCACATAATTTTGATGGAATAATATTTTTCATTCAACTGATATTAATGAAGACGATAATAATGTACAACTTTGGAAATTGTTTGATACGATAAATATACCTATTGAGAAAACTGTGGCATACATAATCGGCAACTAAGAACAGGAGAAAAACGATGGCATACGAAAAACAGGAAATGGAATTTTTCACACGAATTATAAACAAAAAAGGTGCAGAGCTGAGTTTTATCGATATTCCTGTTTTAAATGTCGACGGATTTGCCTTTAAGGATCTTGCCCGGTGCGGAAAACTACTACCTTATGAAGATTGGCGGCTTGATGCTTCTGAACGTGCGAAAGATCTGGCTGAAAGACTTTCTGTCAGAGAGATTGCCGGGCTTATGTTATATTCTACCCATCAGTTTGTTCCCTTTACAAATAAGAATTTTCCGGCAGTGCATTATAACGGAAAAAAATTTGATCATACGATAGATAGTGACTGGGCTCTGACTGATGAACTGAAAGTTTTTATAACGGAAGCTGGCATCCGGCATATTCTGCTTGCGGGCGTAAAAGACGCAGGTACTTCGGCACGATGGAATAATGAAATGCAGAAACTGGCTGAACGGCAGCCGTTCGGAATACCAGTTGCCATTTCTTCTGATCCCCGCCACAGTGTACAGTCCGGCGGTGTAGAATTCAAGAGTAGTGGAACTGATGTATCCAAGTGGCCAAACCATATCGGGCTTGCTGCTACATTTTCACCGGAACTTTGTTTGAAGTATGCTGAAATTGTCGCAAAAGAATATCGTGCGCTTGGAATCACGACTGCACTTTCGCCACAGGTTGATCTTGCAACCGATCCCCGATGGATGCGGTATGAAGATACGTTTGGTGGAGAGGTCCTTCTTTCCGTTGAAATGGCACGAGCGTATTGTGACGGACTTCAGACAACGCAAGGGTGTGTTGGTGGATGGGGAAGAGACAGTGTTGCTGCAATGGCGAAACACTGGCCGGGCGGAGGAACCGGAGAAGGCGGCAGGGATGCTCATTATGCATTTGGTCAGTATGCTGTTTATCCCGGAAATAATTTTTTGACACATCTTAAACCGTTTACTGAAGGTGCGTTCAGGCTGAAAGGTCCGACCGGAATGGCTGCAGCTGTTATGCCGTACTATACTGTTTCATGGAATCAGGATAAAAAAGAAGGGAAAAATCAGGGGAATTCATACAGCTCATATATGATAAAAGATTTGCTGCGCGGAACCTGCAAGTATGACGGTATTATCTGTACAGACTGGGGCATTACCGGTGATCCTCTTCCAACTATTGAGGGGTTCGGAGCTCGCTGCTACGGAGTCCCGGAACAGACGGAATCACAACGTCATCTGCAGATCATTATGAACGGGGTAGATCAGTTCGGTGGAAACAATTCTTCAGAACCTGTACTGAAGGCGTACACGGAAGGCTGTGAAAAGTATGGTAAAAAAATAATGGATGCACGGATGAGAGAATCTGCCCGTCGGTTACTCAGGAACATGTTTCGGACCGGTCTCTTTGATAATCCCTTTCTTGATCCGAAAAATAGTACGGAAATCGTGGGGTGTGAGGCGTACCGTACGGCTGGATATGCAGCTCAGCTTAAATCTGTCGTTATGTTGAAAAACCGGAACAGGACGATCCCTCTGAAGCGGAATATAAAAGTTTATATTCCAGACCGATATATAAAAAGTCATAAAAGTTTTATGCGGACAATAGTATCAGCACAATCCGTTCATCCGGTAAGAGATGAAATTGTTGCAGAATATTTTGAACCGGTCGTTGATCCTGAAATTGCAGATGCTGCAATCGTTTTTATGGAAAGTCCTTTTTCTGATCCGTATTCAGCAGATGATAGAGAAAAAGGTGGCAATGGTTATTTTCCGATCAGTTTGCAGTATCGTCCGTATACAGCGGCGTATGCGAGAAAAAAGAGCATCGCCGGTGGCGATCCGCGGGACGTAAGTCCGAATCGTAGTTATTTTGGAAAAATGTCTGAAGCTGCTAACGAAAAGGATCTCGACATCCTTATCGAAACAAGACGTCGTATGGGTAATAAACCTGTCATTGTCTGTCTTGCAATGCATAATCCGACGGTTCCTTCGGAATTCGAACCGTTTACGGATACAATTCTTATCGATTTCGGAGTTGAGCGAAGCGCGCTATTCGATATCATTACCGGTAAATCGGAACCATGTGGAAGGCTGCCGGCGAATATGCCCAAGAATATGAAGACGGTAGAGCTTCACAATGAAGATACCGCTGAAGATATAGAACCGTATGAGGATTCGTGCGGTAACATATACCGGTTCGGATTCGGACTGGGGTGGAAAGGACCCGTCGAACCTGTATAAGCAACCATTTTCAGACAGAATTTTTTATACAGTCCGCATCAGCACCTGAGTGTTGTTTTGAATTCTTTGCCTTCCGTGATATTCCAGAATACGAGACTCTGATCAATCTCCATACCGTTATCGGTACATGCTGTCGCAAACCCGGTATAACGCAGTTCGTCTACAACATAGTTCTGGTTGCCTGCAAGTACGGCAAAAGAAGTTGTCCCTCTTTTGATAAGATGCTCAACTATTTCGTAGCATCCTTTCTGCTGGTTGGTGTCCACCTGGTAAATACAATCTTGTTTTATGGTACCGATTAAAACAAACGGAATTTTTTCCTTTTTCAGATACTGTATTTCATGATCAGCTGCATATAGCCGTTTTAGTTATTTGTCAAAGAAAACTTATAGTGGATAAAAAACGCCGCACGAAGTTCTCCGCGCGGCGTTTGTACACACATCTTGGTGATCTTTATTTACTCAGCAGGCTGTTCATCCGTTTCACGAAATCGCTCGGATCTTTTATTTCTGCCCCGCTTATGAGGAGTGCCTGATCCAGCAGGACGGTTGAAACATCCGCAATAAATGATTCATCGTCGGAATCTTTTATCTTTGAGACAATCGGATGATCTCCGTTGATTTCGAGAATCGGTTTTACTTCTGACATTCCCGGCTGGCCCATGGCCTTCATCATGCGTTCCATCTGAAGCGACGGATCGTTTTCGTCTACAACAATACAGGACGGACTGTCTGAAAGTCGTTTGCTCAGCTTTACTTCTTTTACTTTATCGCCAAGTGCTTTTTTGATTTTTTCGATGACCGTTTTGAATTCTTTTTCTTTCTGCTCTGCTTCTTTTTTGTCTACACCGAGTTCTTCGTCGCTGCCGGCGCGGTTAACGGCCTTGAGATCAAAATCTTTGTATTTACCCAGAGAAGGTATAACAATATCGTCTATATCGTCGGCCATAATAAGCACTTCGAATCCTTTTTTCTTGTAGGCTTCGAGAAGCGGACTTGCGCGGAGATTTTTTTCATCAGTACCGGTAATATAGTAAATTGCTTTCTGATCCGGTTTCATCCGCTGTACGTAATCGGCAAAACTTGTCCATTTATCTTCGCCTTCTCCGCTCGGGTCGGTACTCTTGAACCGGACGATTTCCATAATTTCATCACGATTTGCAAAATCTGAATAAAGGCCTTCCTTCATCGGGCGGTTGAACTCTTTAATGAATGTATTCCATTCTTTTATTGCTTCTTTGTCCTTGTCGGTCGGGTTCTCGCCACTTCGGGCTTTGTCGGCTTTTTCTCCGATTTTTTTGAATTCACTGAGAAGTTTTTTTACCGACTGTGTTTTGATTGTTTCAAGTATACGATTCTGCTGGAGAATTTCGCGGCTGACGTTCAACGGCAAATCTTCACTGTCGATAATACCGCGTACGAAACGCAGATATGCCGGCAGCAATTCTCGGTCGTCATCGGTAATAAAAACACGTTTGACATAAAGCTTTACGCCGCTCTTGTAATCTGCCTGGTACATATCGAACGGGGCCTTCTGGGGTACGTAAAACAGGGTTGTGTATTCCTGTGTTCCTTCGGCGTGCGTGTGAATGTGCAGAAGCGGATCAGTCGTATCATGGCTGAGCGTTTTATAGAATTCATTGTAATCCTTTGTTTTAAGGCTGCTCTTGTTTCGTTTCCACAGTGCGCTTGCGCTATTGACCTGATCTGTTTTGTTTTCGCTGCCGGTGACTTTGCCTTTATCGTCGTACTTGTTCTGGACATAGTGCAGATAGATAGGAAATGCGATATGATCACTGTATTTTTTTATGAGCTCTTCAATCTTCCACCGGCTTGCATAATCTTTGCTGTCATCGTTCAAATGCATTTCAATCGCGGAGCCGGTCAAATCCTGTTTGTCGAATCCATATTTTTTTGCTTCTGCACTGTCAGCGGCAAGTTCTGAAAGATCGTAGGAATTGGTTCCGTCACTGGACCAGTGCCAGATTTTCGCAGATGTATTGCCGGCCTTGCGGGTATAAACATCGATTTTTTTAGCTGCCATAAATGCAGAATAAAAACCGACCCCGAACTGTCCGATCAGATCGGAATCTTTTGAGGCAGTTTCGGAAAGTTTTTCAATAAACTGCTTTGTACCGGAACGGGCAATTGTGCCGAGATTATCGCTGAGATCTTTGTCGTCCATACCGATACCGTTATCCTGAACAGTCAGAATCTGCGTTTTCTCGTCGAATGTAATATCAATCCGGGGATTAAAGACGAGATCCTTAAAACTTTCATCCGAAACCGTCAGATATTTTAATTTATCCAGCGCATCGGAAGCATTTGAGACAATCTCACGAAGGAATATATCCTTGTTCGAATACATGGAATGAATAATTAATTTCAGAAGCTGGTTAACTTCTGTCTGAAACTGATAGGTTGCCATTATTTTCCTCTGTAACAATTAGGTATAATTTACGGTATTTTATATAAAGATACTAAGATTTGCCTTTTTACGGCAAGTAAAAAAAGGCCAGAGTCGTATTTTATGGTGCTGCTTTTAAAAATGCAGCAGGTACGAAAATCCGAATTCCCGCAGAACGTTTTCATAGTGAGAAACCTCTGTATTTGCCGGAGAAAATGAAAGCGGATAGATCCGGTAGGTATTGAATATAAACCGAAGGTTTATGTATTTTGTGTTGAATATCATATTTATGTTGTATCTGAGTGCGCCGAGCCGTCTGTCGTGCAGCAGAGAATAAATGTATGGTGAATACGAAAAACGGCTGTCGATTGTAAGCCAGCGGAACGGCAGGTAGCTGGCAGACAAACCGAAGTCAAAAGTCTGATATTTTTCATAAACAGATTTTTCAGCTTCTGACTGGGGGCTGCCGGACAGGGTAAAATCAAGATAGGTATATCCGATAAAAGGTTTCAGCGTCAGGGATGGATTCGGGGTATACGAGAAAGCAATACCGGTAAAATTTTCTACGGCGGAAAGCTGTTCGTAATAATCAGGAGTATTATCGGCGAACATTCCGACCGGCCTGTTTTCGAAACAGAAGTTGAAGGTAGAATCTATGCTGAAAAATGACGATTTCCGTATTTTCAGAATTATTCCGGTGTATCCGAGATCCGTTTTTTCTGTTTCCTGTGCCTGTTCATCCGTATGAGTAAGAGAAATAAATCCGTTAGTACGTTCAAGTGTCCAGGAAATATCATAGTCCGAATACTGTTTCGGAATAAGTTCATCAGAAAAAGAAGATGAGATTACAAAAAAAACGAAGACGATGCTGCTGCAGAGTATCTTCCTTTTCATGGTACTGCTCTGTTTATTTTTTACTGGAGGTCTGAGTGTCTTTCAGTATATTTTACTCCCAAGAAGTCTTCCTGCAAGGTAAACGGCAAGCGTCGCCGTTTCGTTACGTACGTCGAGGACAGGATTTACTTCTACTATTTCCGCGGATTTGACCATACCGGTGTCGCACATTTCTTCCATTATAAGCAGCGCCTCCCGGTTATTTAATCCGGCCGGGAGCTGAATACCGGTACCCGGTGCAAACATGGGATCAAGAACATCCATATCGAAACTTACGTGAATCTGATCTGTCCGTTCTCTGAAGAAAGCTGTAACCTTTTGCAGTATGACTGGAAATCCGAGCCGGTCTATATCGCTCATGGTAAAAACGGTAACACCTGCTTTTTTCATCAGGAGTTTTTCGCCGGGATCAAGGTCTCTTACGCCGACATAGCAGACATTGTGTGCGTCTATTTTTGTTCCTTCATAATACAGATTTGTCAGTTCCGGAATTCCGTATCCGCAGGACCCTGCCATACACATTCCATGTATATTTCCGGAGGGACTTGTTTCGGTCGTATTAAAATCACCGTGGGCATCTACATAGAGTACGCCGACTGTTTTCTTTTCTTTTTTTGCCGCAGCTGCAACACCGGCCATTGTTCCCAGATTTATGGAGTGATCCCCGCCCAGAACGAGCGGAAAATCACCGGTAGAAAGGACTTTATCGACTTCTGCAGCAAGCCGGTCACACGCTTCTGTTATCGGTTTCAAATATTTTGCACGGGGATTCCCCGGATTTTCATATTCCTGCGGATTGATTGCGACCGGTGAAAAGTAACGTACGGTGTTATGTCCGAGGCGTTCAAGTTTTTCCCGTAATCCGGCGAGCCGGATGGCAGAAGGTCCCATATCGGACCCGTGACGGCTGGCACCGTAGTCGAGTGGCATTTCAATAATATGTATGTTCATAGTTTGCATTCTACTCATATGGACGGTGCGGTGCAAGCAGTATGATAATCAGATTATTTTATTTTTGTATTCAGACAGAATTATCAGTACTATCGTGAGTAATTCTGCCGTGTGGTTCTATAGTACCATGGTAACGGATACGACTACACGGTAAAACTCAATCCGGTACGTATTGCTGCGGTTTATCACCCGGTCCTGATAAAACTCATAGGTTCCCGTATCTGCCGTAAAGTTACGCAGGGTCCGAAGCTGGACCAGTACGGCAGCCGATAGTTTACCGGTAAGTTTAAAATTGGTCAGAGCCGAGAGAGTCCACCGTCCCAGATCGTCACCCCGGTTGGTACGATTCGGTGTTGTATATAAATACTTGTCTTCTTCAATAAGATACCTGCAGTAACGGTAAAAGCCTGATGGAATTTTCTTGCATCAATGGAGAGATCCCTTGTAAAAATGGAATTGTAATGGCTTCTTTTATTTCTGCGTTCAGTTCATTTTGTGTCGTGTACGTACATGTTACGGTCGTTTCGTATGAAAAATCCGATCGGGTTTTGTCCGCAGGTTCGGCTGTCAGAAAGGCCGTTCCGGTACAGGCAAGAACGAGTTCACCGGTCAGTATATATACCGGAAAGTGCTGTTTTTTCATGTCATGGTTCCTTTTTCAATGGATTATCTGACGGGTTCCCAGAATATTTTTACCGACGATACGATTGAAAGTGCGGTCGTCAGTCCTTGTGTTCCCGGCTGCATAATTCCATCTTTTCCGTCGACAGCTCCCCGTCCGGCCGGAATGAGCTGCAGTGTCGCCGCTTCCGGTCCCGTTGTAATCCTCCCTTCATAGACAAGCGATGGCTGGCCGTTTACCCCTGAATACCGGTGGTCAGGGGATGGAAGACCTTTCGGCCATGTATCGTTGTAATCAAAACTGTGGTTGACTTCGAATTTTACGATATAACTACCGTTTGACGTCTGTCTGCTGTCTGTCTGCTCCGTCGTTTCGTTTCTGGAAGTCGCATGTGTAACGGCATCCGTACCGGTATCCGACGAGGAAGCATGGTACCATACCGGTAGTGATTCTGGCCGGCCCTCAGCAGGAGCTCCGACCCACTTTTTCCCGGCAGCTTTTGCGGTAACGGCGATGGTTTCAACATACCGGCCGTCGGGAGTTTCTATCCAGCAGGCGTACTGCGGGGCCAGTTTTACGGGAAAAACGAACCAGAATGCAGTTTCCATCCATGCTGTTCCCTGTTCAATGGTAAGAATAAACCTGCCGCTTGTTCCTGCTGCCGGATATTCCCGGAAATCAGCTGTTTCTTTCTTTTCTGCCGTGATGCTTTTTTGTGCAGAGACCGGGGTGCAGAAAAAGACCGCCAGCAGCAGAATGATAAAAAGAGAATATCCAGATCTGCTGCTTTTTCGGCCATTCCGTTTCGTTTTCATAAAATTGTCTCCTGTAAACGATCAAATGAAGTTCATCCGCTGCTGATGGCGGAACAAATCTTCTTAATTACTGTCTGTTTTCTGAATGTACTGCCTGTATACAGATATCGATGATACGGTCCGTTGTCTCCTTTCCACGGTTCCATAATTCTGGCGCGCTTCTGTTTAACAGAATCGATTCGATTGTTCCCCATACTGCTGAAACACAAACTGAACTGTCGAGAATCGTATCATTGCTTCTGCAACTGCCTTCGGCGACGGCTTTATCCAGCAGCTCTTTTCCGAGCGTCAAGCTCCGGTAATAGAGCGGCATTTCCGTTGACGAAGCACCGGTATTCGCTTTTAACCGTCCCATGACGAGCAGTGCTATCCGCGGATTGGCAAATGCCCAGTCCCGGAAAGCTTCCAGCGCGGATCGCAGCTGTGAAAGTGTATCAGTTCCCGATACCTGTGATGAAATCCACTCGTCCATCCGTTTGAGACAATCTTTTTTTACAGCTTCGAAAAGTTTTTCCTTGTCGCTATAGTAGTAATAAATCGCAGTTGCACTGATACCGCATCGGGTTGCGATATCCCGCATTCCGATGAGCTCAGGTTCTTTTTCAAGCAGCAGGGAAAGACATGCACTGCGTATATTTTTTTCCGTCGCAGGATTTTGTTTTCGCAAGTGATTCTCCTGTTTTTTATTTAACAATGTTAAGTTAACTAAGATAAGTTATAGTGTCAAGCAGGGGATACGGCCCTGTGGCCGGAAAAAGATCAGAATAATTCGTTCTTATGAGCCGTGCCCAGTTTTTCCAGCGCTTTTTTGCGGTTGTCCGCGTCGTGTTTTTTTTCGAATGCAGAAAGATCGATAAGAAACCGGTTCATTGAGAAATGCTGATAGACGAAAACGTTCTGCCACGCTTTGTCGTCCGTCTGATAAGCAGCGGTCATAGTCTCCCGATAGGGAACAAAAATGCCGCCTTTTTTTATTTCGGCATACCCGACGAGCCACAATTCCGGAGCGTACCCGGTTGGACCGGTACATAACGCACGGTGAAGTTCCGCCGTTTTCCTTGCCATCCATATCTGACTGCCGCGGATAAGTTCCGTTATCCGGGGGGAGCCGTTTTTGATAAGATATTTCAGATGTGCTGTTTTAGCCGTATGCACCGGAGTTTTATTCAGGATGATGACATTTTTGCGAAAATCGATTAAAAGCTCGGGATTCCTGCGAAAAAATCCTTCCGCTATTTTTCCCGACTGTCCGACAAGATACCGTCGGTTTTTTTTCAACTGTTCGTTTTTGCCCGGGTTGTCGCCGATAACGATGAGCCGTATGGCATCTTTCTTTGTTATGTCATCCAGCGCGCAGTTGTATACGACCGGCGTCTCGACCGGATAGTCCGGTGTATCTTTTTGTGCAGCAGCTTTTTGGAGCGGCAGCAGTTCTTCCGAAAACTGCTCCCATTCTGTACATTTCTTTTTGAATTCAGTACGGAAGCCGGAAAAAGCTTCCCATTGCAGTTGTGTCATGCGGAAAAGTATACCGGATAGCTGCCAAAGGGAAAAGAATTAATAATTTACTATTATAAATTACCGAATATGTTTTTTTACCGTAACGTTTTTTAGAAATCAGTTTTTTTGTTTAGGAAGGCAACGGGTTTTGTCCGTGAACCGGGTACTATCTGATACCCGGAAAATGAAACAGTGAAGGACTGATAATATGAAACGATTTTGTATTTTTTTGTGTTCCGGTCTGCTTGTGTTTCTTGTACTTTCGTGTGCTTCCACACCTGAAAATGCTGTTCCCCGTCCCGAAAATTATATAACGGTCGGGACTGTATATGAAAAGTTGCAGGGTCACGAATTCTATTCGGGTATAGGGCAGGCTGAAACAGGCCGGAACGGAAAATCTGTAACAACAGCTGTCGCCGTCCGCGTGGATTCCGATACGGGGAAGATTCTCCAGATAGTTACCATGCGCCCCGAATATTCCAGAAAATACGGGAAAGAGGTATTTACCGTCGGGGATCTTGATGAAGGACTTGTTCTGGCTGATTTTGAGCCGCAGGACAGGTGGATGAAAGCGATCGAAGCGATGCAGACTGATTTTAAAAAACTGTATCCCGATACTGACGGTCCGGCGGACGGTGCAGACCCCCATGTCCAGTTTGACTTTGGATTATGGGGGTGGGGATGGAATCCCTGGGCCGGTCCGGGGCCGCATCCGTAAACAGGGATTGTTTATTTTCTGATTGCATTTTCCCCGTATTTTCCGTAGAATACAGTCCTATGGAATTTACACAGGAAAAA
>JALCCK010000080.1 GCA_022640795.1 Treponema sp. | reverse complement strand
CCAACAGTGAAATAAACGATGCGTATACGAAGGCTCAAAAATATTTTCAGGAATACAGGGATAATGCGAGTCTGGTCGAACTGAACAGGCTTCTGAATTCGAATGCATCGTTATATATAAAACGGAAGGCCCGTCTTCTTGTATCATATCTTGCTGCGCCGACCTTTGATTCTTTAAAGGATAACTATTCATATGCGCAGGTTGCTGCCGATCCGATTCTTTATATGGACTGCTGGGTTGCATGGTCCGGCCGGATTGCAAATATGCAGCAGACCGGCAGCTTGTATTCCTGCGATTTGTTTGTCGGTTATGAGACGATGAAGAAAGTCGACGGTATCGTTCCCGTTTATTTCAGTTCGGTTCCGGTACCTCCTATCGACGGTGCCCGTCCGGTACGGATTCTCGGGAAAATCGGTGTGGACGGCGGTAAAATAAAACTTGATGCAAAATCCGTTTATCAGAGTGTAAACGGTGCTCAAAATATGAACAGCGGTGAAAAACAGTAGTTGTATCTTTTTACACTGCGCAAAATAGTGGAATGACACCTATTTAAATACGGGAGGACAAGGTGGCGAAAATGACAGAAAATAAAACTTCGCCGGCAGAAACGTCGGACAAACTTAAAGCGCTTGAAGCGGCCCGGCTGCAGATTGAGAAGCAGTTCGGGCAGGGGTCTCTCATGAAGTTAGGAACCAAGGCGGATGCCGCCGGTATGGATGTTATACCATCCGGTTCTATTTTACTGGATGAGGCTTTGGGTATCGGCGGATATCCCCGGGGACGTATAATAGAAATGTACGGACCTGAATCTTCCGGAAAAACGACACTTGCACTTCATGCCATTGCCGAAGCACAGAAACTCGGCGGCATCGCTGCTTTTATTGATGCGGAACATGCACTTGACCCCCAGTATGCAAAAAATCTCGGCGTAAATATTGATGACCTCTGGGTGTCACAGCCCGATACCGGCGAACAGGCGCTTGAAATTGCTGAAAGTCTGGTTAGAAGCGGTGCTGTAGATATTATTGTCGTCGATTCAGTTGCTGCACTTACCCCGCAGGCGGAAATCGAAGGTGATATGGGCGACAGTCACATGGGCCTGCAGGCCCGGCTTATGAGCCAGGCATTGCGAAAACTGACGGCAATAATAGGAAAATCGAACTGTATTATTGTCTTTATCAACCAGATTCGTATGAAGATCGGTGTTATGTTCGGAAATCCGGAAACGACGACCGGTGGTAATGCTCTGAAATTTTATGCATCGATCCGGCTTGAAATACGGCGTATAGAGTCTATTGAAGCAAAATCTGCAGAAGACGCAATCGGTAACAGAGTCCGCGTCAAGGTTGTCAAAAATAAGGTTGCACCGCCATTCAGAAAGGTTGAACTCGATATTTATTTCGGCAAGGGAATTTCATCAACGGCGAGTCTGCTGGATTCAGCGGTAAAGCACGGACTGATAGATAAACGGGGTGCCTGGTACACGACGGAAACAGAAAAAATAGGGCAGGGAAAAGAAAATGCCATTTCGTTTCTTGAGCAGAATCCTGATTATGCCGTGGAACTTGATAAAAAACTCAGAAGCATGCTGTTCCCGGGCCAGGTATTGAAGACAAAGGAAGGTGTTCCGATTAAAGATGACTCGAAACAGAAAAAAGCTGGTGCGGATGTACAGGTCAGCGTTACTCCCCGTGGGGCTGCTGAGGCACATACAACATCATCCGAGGAGCTTTTCTAGTTGACGCAGGTTGTACTCGGACTCGGATCGAACAGGGATTTCCGCGGTCTGAATCCTGTCCGGCTGCTTCGTGCGGCATATGACTTTCTGTCCGAAACGCTGAACGAAATCGTCTGTTCGTCTGTGTACCGGACAAAAGCGTTGTATGTGACGGATCAGGCTGATTTTTACAATATGGCAGTGACCGGACGTGTTGCGGATGCGGTGGTGCCGTCTGCCCTTCTTGCTGAAATTCACCGCATAGAAGCGGCTCTCGGCCGGAATCGCGCCGAAGAGATTCGTTTCGGTCCGAGAACAATTGATATTGATATAGAACTTTTCGGGTGTCAGCATGTTTCCGAACCTGATCTTGAAATCCCGCATCCGCGTTTGTGTGAGCGGGCTTTTATTCTTATTCCTCTGCTTGAGATTTCAGAAAATTCTGCCGATTGTATAGAGAGGGAAAAATATGCTGCGGCATTGAAAAAGATACCGGAGCAGGGAGTAGAACTGTATATGTCTGCGTCCCGCTTTTTGTATTCCCCGGAGGTTGCAGATGGAACAGCGCATACAGGATAGTACCACCGGAACACAGAGTCCGGAAACAAAAGTTACTGAACAGCGAAAATTTACCGCAGGTGAATTTGAAGGGCCGCTTGATTTACTCTGGGCACTGATCAGAGAAAGTAAAGTAAATATTTACGATATTCCTATTGCTCAGATTACGGAACAGTATCTTGAATATCTTGATTATGCGGTAACTACTGATCTGGAGGATCTCTCAGAGTTCTATAGCTGGGCAGCGAAGCTGGTTTATATCAAGAGCAGAATGTTGCTCCCTGTTGAGGTTGATTATGACGATACAGAAGAGAGCGAAGATCCCCGTCAGGAACTTGTCAACGAGCTGATTGAATATCAGAAGTTTAAAAAACTTTCCGAATTAATGGAAGAAAAACAGGAAGAAGCAGAGTGGAGCTTTGAGAGAAAGAAAATTCAACGGGCGCTTCCCTTTGAGGATGACAGTTCTCAGTGGGAAAAAGTAGATACGTGGGATCTGCTGCAGCAGATGCAGCAGCTGTTCCGTACAATGGTTTCCGCTTATTCGAATGAAAAAATTCTCAATATGTATGAAGAAATTTCGGTTAATGAAAAACTTACGCTGCTGAATGAACTTCTTGAAAGCAAAGGTGAGTTTATGTTTACTGATCTGATTATTCGTGACGGTAACGAAATGGATGTTATCTGTGCATTTATGGCGTTACTGGAAGCCGTAAAATTTAAAATTGCCGGCATTTATCAGAACAAGTTGTTTGGAGATATAAAAATATGCCGCTACAGGGCAGCATGATTACAATGGAGATTCATTTGGAAAAAGAAGCAGCACTCATCGAAGCAGTGCTTTTTTTGGAGTCGGAACCGGTATCCGAAAAGAAAATTGCGGAAATAGCACAACTTTCCCCTGAAGTTGTGGCAAAATGTCTGGAACTGCTGCAGGAAAAATATCAGGCCGATAACTGCGGCGTCGAACTCTCTGCTATTTCAGGCGGCTGGGTTCTGGCTCCCAAAAAATTTCTCTGGGATGTTCTCAAAGAACGATATGGAAACAAAAGCGAAGGGAAACTGTCCAGAGCCGCTATGGAGACGCTTTCCATAATAGCTTATTCTCAGCCAATAACAAGGGCCGAGGTGGAAGCTATCCGTGGTGTTTCTGCAGATACTATGATCCGGCTTTTATCGGAACGGAATCTTATTAAGGAAGTTGGAAAAAAAGATGTTCCCGGGAAACCTTCGCAATACGGTACAACGAAAGAGTTCCTTAAATTTTTCCGTCTTAACAGTATAGCGGATCTTCCGAAACTTGACGAAGAAGAAAGCGAGAGGTTTGAACTTGCAAGATAAAGATGTACTGCGGCTGCAGGTATTTCTGGCAAAATGCGGTGTTGCCAGCCGGCGGGCTTCAGAAAAAATTATTGCTGACGGCAGAGTACAGGTAAATGGCTGTATAGTGACTGAAATGGGAGCCAAGGTTTCACCTGGTGATAAAGTTTCGGTTGACGGCGTCAGTCTGCGGCCGGAAGGCTGTCTGCGCTATATTCTGTTGAATAAACCTTCGGGGTATGTGTGTTCTTTGTCGGATGAAAAAGACCGCCCTGTTGCGGCAGATCTTCTGAAAGAGCACTATAAAGAACGACTTTATAATGTCGGACGGCTTGATATGTTCAGTTCCGGACTTATTATTTTTACCAATGACGGTGATTTTGCGGCACGGCTTTCGCATCCGTCTGCTGAACTTGAAAAAGAATATATAGTTCAGACCAGTGTTCCGCTTCCGCGGACACTGGCTGCAGAATTTCAGCATGGTATGCGTATTGATGATGTGTTTTATCGCTGCCTGCAGGCGCATGAACTTAATTCCCACAAGATCAGCATTACCCTTATAGAGGGAAAAAATCGTGAAATAAGGAACGTTTTTTCACATTATGGTGTTGGAATAAAAAGTCTGACGCGTATCAGAATAGGTGCGGTGACGATGGCTGGTCTCGCATCCGGACAGTTTCGGGAACTCTCCGGACAGGAAGTGACAGCATTGCTGAATTTATGTAAGAATTGAGGAGTATGTATGGTTATTGCAATAGACGGACCGGCCGGAACCGGAAAGAGTACGATAGCGGAAATTATTGCGAAGAAGCTCGGCGTTGTATACCTGAACAGCGGCAGTTTTTACAGGGCCTTGACGCTGGCGCTTCTTGAGGCAGAAAAAGATCTTGAAAACAGCGATGCTATCGTTTCCTTCTGCAGGCAGCAGCAGCTGGATTACCGTGATTCCCGGCTTGTGCTGAACGGCAGGGACGTAGAAGATCTGCTGCATTCTGATGCTGTTAGCGCTCATGTTGCACAGATTTCTGCAATTCCCGAACTGCGGCACGTCGTGAACCAGCGGATGCATGAAATTACGAAATCCCGGAGTATTGTCTGTGAAGGCCGTGATATGACAACCGTTGTCTTTCCGGATGCCGAGTATAAATTTTATCTCGATGCATCTGTGGATGTTCAGGCACAGCGACGGTTTAATCAGGGAGTCAGCAGTCTGTCGCTTGAGCAGATCCGCGAAAACATAATCAAACGTGACGAAATCGATAAAAATAAAAAAGAAGGAGCTCTGCTGGTCGCTGACGATGCTTTCTATATAGATACTTCGCACTTGACCATTGAACAGGTTTGTGCGATAATATTGAACAAAATTCAAGTTTAAGGGTTTACAATGGAACAGATGGAAGTGGAAACGAATGAAACCCAGAACTCCAAGGGTAACATTCAGACACAATTAGAACAATCTCTAAAAAGTCTCGGCACTCTGGAAGACGGGCAGCTTGTTGAAGGAACAGTCATCCAGTTGACTGATGACTATGTATTCGTTGATATCGGATACAAATCTGAAGGAAAGATCCCGGTATCGGAGTTCGCAGGGGACCTGCCGAAAGACGGCGACAAAGTTACTGTATTGCTCATCAGAAAAGACGGTAGAAACGGTCCTGAAGTTTCTAAAGCAAAAGCAGATGCGAAACAGCTTATGAAAGATATTCGTAAAGCTTTTGATGAAAAACAGACAGTAAAAGGTAAAATCGAAAAAGTTGTTAAAGGCGGATTTGAAGTTAACCTTGGCGGCGATATTCATGCCTTCCTGCCGATCAGTCAGTCGGACAGCCAGAAGGTTGAAAAGCCGGAAATGCTTATCGGCCTGAAAGGGCTCTTTTATATTGAGCGTCTCTATTCGGACGGAAAGATTAACGTCGTCGTTAACCGCAGAAAATATCTCGAGGAACAGATCGAAAAGAATCGTGAAGAATTCTTTAAAACTGTTCAAATTGGTGACACGGTAAAAGGTACGGTAAAAAGTTTTACCAGCTTTGGTGCTTTTATCGATTTGGGCGGATTCGACGGTCTGCTGCATATTAACGATATGAGCTGGGGCCATGTTACCCGTCCCAAGGATTTCGTGAAAAAAGGTCAGGAAATTGAACTGAAAGTTATTCGTCTTGATCCTGAAGAAAAAAGAATAAATCTTTCATTGAAGCATTTTACCGAAGATCCGTGGATGCATTTTGAAGATAAATATCATGTAAATGATGTTGTTGAAGGTACTGTTACCAAACTTACCGATTTCGGTGCATTTATTGAGCTGGAAGAAGGTATCGAAGGTCTTGCCCATATCAGCGAATTCTCATGGACTAAGAAAATTAATAAACCTTCCGATATGGTCAGTGTCGGTGATAAAGTTCAGTGCATGATTCTCGGTTACGATATTCAGGCGGGACGCGTTTCTCTCGGATTAAAACAGGTAACTGAAAATCCGTGGGATACGATCGGTGAAAAATATCCAGTCGGAAAGCACGTCCAGGGCAAAGTCGTGAAGATTACCAATGTAGGTGCATTCGTTTCACTTGAAGACGGTATCGACGGGTTCCTGCATGCTGATGATATTTCGTGGACAAAAAAGGTAAAGCATCCCGGCAGTGAGCTGAAAGTCGATGAAGAGCTTGAGGCAGTCATAATTGAATGTGATCCTGAAAACCGCAGAATCCGGCTTGGCCTGAAGCAGCTTACTGACGATCCGTGGGAACAGTTCGCTTCTGCATATAAACCAGGTTCAACGCTCGAAGGTGAAATTACCTCGATAACCGATTTCGGAATCTTTGTAAAAGCTCCCGGTGGAATTGAAGGTCTGGTCAATAAATCCAATCTGAGTGATGATCGGAATGTTCCATATGAGGAAGCTGTTCAGAAATACAAGGTCGGTGATAAAATCAGCGTTTATGTTGTTGATGTAAATGTTGAAAAAGCAAAGGTTGCATTTTCCGTTAAGGAGTTTAAGAAAAAACAACAGCGTGAGGAGATTTCTCAGTACCTGTCGAATTCTTCCGATGGTGATGACGGTGCTTATACGCTTGGTGATTTTATAAAGAACCAGAAAAAATAAGCCGCTTCGATGGGTGTAGTATGAACTCAGTTGGTTTTGAAAAACTAAAAACACTCATCGAAATTAACGGTCTGATTAATTCTAATTATTCTGATGTAAATGCATTGCTGGTTTATATTCTTGAATCAGCAATGCAGCTGGTTGAATGTGAATCGTCTTCTCTGCTGCTGGTAAACGGGCAGGATGGAAGTCTCCGGTTCGTTGTTGCGCTGGGGCCGAAAGGGGCTGAGGCGAAGAACATCGCAGTCGGCAGAAACAGTATAGCAGGATGGGTTGCTGCAAATAACAAGCCCTTGATCCTTGATGATGCTGCTCATGATCCGCGTTTTTTCAGTGATGTTCAGACTAAGACTGGATATGTCAGCCGTACCATGATAGCGCTGCCTATGCGTGTTAAGGAAAAATGCATCGGTGTTATTGAACTGATTAACAAGGCTGAACAGCGGAAATTTGATACGAACGATCTGGAAATACTTGAATTACTGTGTAACCAGGCCAGTATTGCATATCAGAATGCAAATATTTACCGGTCTGCACAGGATACCATTTCTGTTCTGCAGAATAACCTTAATTCCCGTTCGGAGTATCATAATTTTATCGCCAAAAGTCCTGTTATTCTTGATCTTCTGCATGTTGTAGCGGAAGTTGCAAAAACGAATTCTTCTGTCCTCATTACCGGAGAGAGCGGGGTCGGAAAGGAACTTTTTGCAGAACAGTTGCATTTAAAAAGCGAACGGTGCAATAATTTATTTGTGCGGGTCAATTGTGCGGCGCTGGCACCGGCTTTGCTTGAAAGCGAGCTGTTCGGACATGTGAAAGGTGCTTTTACCAATGCAGTTTCAGACCATAAGGGCCGTTTTGAAGTAGCAGATAAAGGAACGCTCTTTCTGGACGAAATCGGAGAACTTCCGCTGAATCTGCAGGTAAAGCTCCTCAGAGTCATTCAGTCGCGACAGTTTGAAAAAGTTGGCTCAAGTAAAACGCTGACTGTGGATGTCCGGATTGTAGCTGCAACGAACAGAAATCTTGAAGAGATGGTTGAAGAGGGAACTTTCCGGCGGGATTTGTATTATCGATTGAATGTTCTTCCTATAAATATTCCTCCGCTGCGGGAACGAAAGGCGGATATAGAACCACTTGCGGATTATTTTCTTAAAAAATTCAGTGCAGAGACAAAAAAGAATTTTAAGGGATTTTCTTCGACGGCTGTCGAGAAAATGTATTCGTATTACTGGCCCGGTAATACGCGTGAACTGGAAAATGCCGTGGAGCGGGCTTGTGTACTGGGGACGCCTCCCTATGTGCAGGTGGAAGATCTGAAATTGAGCTACGGCAGTACGAGTCAGGGAGACAGTTTGCAACGGCTGGCAGATTCCTCAGCGAAAGAGACGGCGGAATCAGCCGGACGGGATCGGACATTGAAAACTGCTCTGCGGAAATTTAAGAAAGCGTATGTTACCGATATTTTGCAGGAAACATCGTGGAATCAGACTGAGACGAGTAAAATACTGGGAATACAGCGGACTTATGTATCGCGTTTGTTAAACGAACTTCATATCCGCGATTCAAAATATTAGAAATTATTAGGAGATATGTATGTCTGGAAAAAAAGAACTACAGAAGACTGCAAATGAAAAATTAGATAATTTCCTGACGAAACACAGAGTTGTCATTCTCTCTATCGCAGGCGCTGTTGTAGCGGTAATTCTGATTTATACTGCCGCAGTAACAGTACTCACTAATGCAAATAAAAAGGCTTTGACGAAAATAGACGCAATAACGTACGCACTGACAAAGGATTCTTATAATCTTTCGTCAGATGAACTGCAGCAACGACGGACAACTGCCGCTACAGCACTGGCAGCCTACAACAAAAAAGGCGGTATTATCGGTATCCGGGCAAATATGCTCAGTGCGGATCTTTCGTTCGAGCAGAAAGACTATACGGCAGCACGCAGTTACTGGCTGGCTGCAGCAAAAGCTGATACCAAAGCGTATACAGCACCACTGTCGTATTTTAATGCAGCTGTCTGTAGTGAAGAACTGGACGATTCTTCTTCTGCAATTACTTATTATCAGAAGGCTTCGGAGGCTCCCGATTTTCTGCTTGTTTCCCACGCGCTGTTCAGTCTGGGACGGGTAAAAGAAGCCCAGCAGGATTTTACCGGCGCTTCGGAAGCCTATCAGAAAATAGTTGACAAAAGTCCTTCCGACAAATGGGCCGACCTTGCCAAGAGCCGTCTTATTGCACTTGCAGACGAGGGAAAAATAAAATAGCACTTGAGGCAAGTGCCTCAGAGGCACACCTCTCTTATTTACGTATAAGGAACAACTATGCAGATAGAGGCAGCAGAAAGAGAGAGAGGGTATAAATTTATGCTTCTCATTTTTTCCTGCTGCCTTTTTTTACTGACGGGCTGCGGGCTTGAAACATACTATGTTCTGGAACCGCCGACCGTTGCAAGCCATGTGCCGACGACGGATTCTGTGGGTGAAGAGAAATATTTTGCCTTCAGAACGAACGATTCCTATAATAACAGCCTTGACGATATAAAATACAAGGGGACCGCCGTCTATTATAAAATCTATACGAACCTCAGCACGATGAATTCCCATATTTCTGCCATCAGCGCTCTGAATACCTCAAGCAATTATTCAAAGGCTGCTAAGAAAATGATTGAAACCTACGGGTACCAGCAACTCGGTACTGACGACGGTACAGTACATCCCCTTATTGAAGCTTCTTCCGGGTCAGGGCAGAATGTCATCATACGTCTGACTAATTATTATGAAGATCTGGCAGACGATGACGCGAAGTATCTTAATGAGCCCATTATTACGATAGCTGATGCTGATTTTTCCGTTCCGAAACGTTACGATAACAAGTATTCATTTGATTTTGGACGTACCGGAAACTACGATGGCACACCAAGTTCTGATGATACTGACGTAGAATATTCGTCAAGTTTTACTACATCTGATATCTGGTATGTGGACATGTATGCGGTCGCCGTCGGACTTGATACGACATACTCGAAACTGTACAGTCTGGTGCTTCATCTGGGCAGTATTTCGATTGATGCCGGTTCCGAAAACAATTAAGTTCTGCAAAGCACAAACCTGTTGCAAAATATTCTGTTTTGCGGTACAGTATAAAACACTTCGGCCCTTTAGCTCAGCTGGATAGAGCACCTGCCTTCTAAGCAGGTTGTCGGCAGTTCGATTCTGCCATGGGTCATAAAATATAATTTGTTATTAAATAACGAATTATAACATGATAGCCCACCCGAAAACGGTCGGCATATCACACTAAAAAACGATGTGTAGCACTAAGTGTTGCATGTCAATGAGGTGTTTTATGCGTCCGATTTTTGTTTCTTCTCATGCTCAGTATAATCTTTATCCGCGGAAAATCCGCAATGTGACGTTGTACTACGTCCGTTTCTGGAATGAATCAGAAAAGCGCTGGTTCAAAACGCGTTCTACCGGCGTTCCTGTTGACGGCAAAAAACAGCGGCGTTTAGAGGCTACCGCCGTAGCAATGGAACTGCTGAAAAGTATTCAATACACCGGCAATACTGCTGACGGCAAATTCATTGATTTTATATTCTCTTTCTGGCTTCCTGATTCCGAATACCTGAAAGCAAAGGAAAGCGATAACGGCAAGCCACTTTCTGCAAAATACATAAAGTGTTCAGCTGATTCAATACGTCTGCACGTAAAACCCTATAAACCGTTTCAGAATATCCGTATTTCAGAGTTGACCGCCTCTGCAATAGAACGCTGGAAAGTTTGGGCTATAAAACAGGGATTCGGTTCACGATCAATCAATTTTGCGTTTCAGGCAATGTCTGTTCCTGTTCGCTGGCTGTATGCTCACGGAGAGCTTGCCGCCGATCCGTTCCGCGCTGTTCACAAAGTAAAGGACACGCCGAAGGAAAAAGGCGTACTCTCACGTACCGAAGTACAGAAACTCTTCTCAATACATGATTCTGATATACGCATTGACTGTCTTGTAAAACTGGCCGTTCTTACGGGAATGAGACGAGGGGAACTGCGGGGCTTACGCTGGAAAGATATAGACGAAGGGGGGCGGCTGATCCATGTACAGAATAATTTTCAGGATATGGAGGGCAGCAAGGACTGTAAATGTGGTTCTGCCCGGTATGTGGTTTTGCCTTCTGTCATTGTTCCGTTGCTTCATGAGGTGAAGTCCTTTTCAAATTGTACCCGGCCCGAAGATTTCGTTTTTTACAGTCTGTCTAATCCGCGTAATGAGCCTGTATCTGTAGAAGTAATACGAAAAGGTTTTATTCGTTTACTTTCTGAAGCCGGAATATCACATACCGAACAGAAAGAACGGACTGTCAACGCCGGTAAAAAGTTGCCGTTTTTAGCCGGTGAAAACTTGCCGGATTTCAGCAAAAAAAATATTAATCGAAGCCGACGGCTCCGACCTTCATGCGGTTCTTCATACGATATGAATCCGCCTGGAGGCTTAAAATATGACAGTGGTGCAGCAGCCGGTCAAGGCTCGCTGTAGCAACTGCTTCATCATTGTTCATAAATTCAGTCCATTTTCCAAACACTTTATTACTTGTCAAGATAATTGAACCGTATTCATAACGCGCGTTTATCAACTGGAAAAATACATGCGACTGTTCAGCATTGAGCGGTTCATAACCGACTTCATCAATGAGCAGCAGATTCGGTTTTTTAAACCATCTGAGCTTGCGGGCAAGTCTGTTTTGTTCTTTAGCCCGAAGGAGAACTTCTACAAGATCGTGACAGGAAATGAAATACACCGATTTTCCAGTCACACATGCTTTGCATCCAAAAGCCGTCATTAAGTGGGTTTTACCGACGCCTGACGGTCCGAGAAAAAATACATTTTCTTTGCGTTCAACAAATGACAGTGTGGACAGTTCGTCGAACTTCGATTTTGTCAGACCTCCTTTGAGCCATGAAAGATCGAACTCCTGCAGTGTTTTATACTGGGGAATGCCGGAAAGTTTCAGCCGTGTTTTCCCGGCACGTTCATTTCTCGGAATATACTCACTCTCAATCAGATCGTAAATACGTTCAAGCAGTGTGTTTTCATTTCGAGCCTGTTCAGCAATAAAGCTTTCAAAGTTTGCAGCCATAAAAGCAAGCCCGAG
>JALCCK010000079.1 GCA_022640795.1 Treponema sp. | reverse complement strand
TCGACGGGACCGCGCTCCGGAAATTGAGAAAATATGAACTGCTCGGATATGGAAAATTACCGGTCTGTATTGCAAAAACGCAGAATTCCATCAGTCATGATAAAAAATTGATCGGCGCTCCGGAGGGATACGTTTTTCCCGTCCGTGATGTTCAGCTTTATGCCGGTGCAGGGTTTATAGTGGCGCTTGCCGGCGATATCATGACCATGCCGGGGCTTCCGAAATCACCGGCAGCACTCAATATCGATGTTGACGATGACGGAGTTATTTCCGGACTGTTTTAAATAAAGCGGCACTGCAGAGCTGCTGCGGGAAGAATAACAGGTATTAGCTCTGTGAAGCTGTCTGCCGTATAGCCTGCAGTAAATCGTCATATTCGGTGAATGCGGGCAGCGCCGGATTATCTTTTTTTATTTTATCCGTTGTACGGAAGAGAAATCCTGCCGCACTTGCTTTTATCATAGCGAGATCATTATATGAATCACCGGCCGCTATTGTATCGAAACCGATAGATTGTAGTGCTTTGACCGACGAATATTTTGCGTTTTGGATCCGCATTTTAAATCCGGTAATCTCACCACCGGGGGCAACTTCAAGCGTATTGCAAAAAATAGTGGGTTGCCCGAGTTTTTTCATAAGCGGCGATGCAAATTGGGTAAACGTGTCGCTCAGAATGATGACCTGTCCCGTTTTGCGGAGTTCGTCGAGAAATTCTTTCGCACCCGGCAGCGGCTCTATTTTTGCTATAGTCTGCTGAATTTCTTTTAGTCCGAGATGATGTGTTTTGAGAATCCCTATCCGGTATTTCATGAGTTTGTCATAATCCGGTTCGTCACGGGTTGTCCGGCGTAACTCCGGAATACCGGTTTCTTCTGCAAAAGCAATCCATATTTCCGGTACCAGTACTCCTTCGAGATCGAGGCAGGTAATATACATAATTCCTCCATTTGTCAGGTTTTCAGTATACTAAAAAACGGAACGCTTTTCCAGCTGTATGATTTGGGTTCTCTTGCATTCTTTTCATCATGTTTTTATACTTCCCGATACAATGAAATCTGAATGTACTGATTCGAGTAGAGAGGAACCGGCCGCGTGCCGGTTTGAAAACCTTCCGGAACTGATTTCTCCGCAGGTAAAACTGATGATTTCCCGTGCTGAAAGCTGCGGAGATTCTGCTGCCGCTGAATCATTGCGGCGGCAGTTTGTTCCTTCGGATGAAGAAAATAACGTGCTTCCCTGTGAACTTCCTGATCCGCTTGGTGCTGCAAAATATCAGGTTACGCCGCGGCTTGTTCATCAGTATAAGAACAGGGTGCTCCTTCTGACGACAGGCCATTGTTTCAGCAACTGCCGGTACTGTTTCAGACGGTGTTCTCCTGCCAAGCAGGGCAGTTTTATTACCAAATCCGAGCTGGATGAAGTTTGTGTTTATATAGAACAACACCCTGAGGTTCAGGAAGTGCTTCTTTCGGGGGGAGACTGCCTGACGGGAAGTGACGATCAACTTTTCTCTGTCATTGATCGGCTTCGTCGTTCTCACCGGGCGGCGGTAAAAACAAATGTTGCTGCTTCCCGCCGCAGCGAGTCGTTTTTCGACAGTCTTCTTATCAGAATCTGTACGCGGGCGCCTGTTTTTGCTCCCGAACGTATAACTCCGCAACTCGTAAAAATGTTCAGGGAAAATCGGCCGCTCTGGGTTATTCCTCATATTGATACACCGGCGGAGATAAGCGAACGCTATGCGCCGGAAACAGTTTCGGCGTTACGGGCATTGCTTGACGCGGGAATTCCGGTACAGTCACAGACAGTTCTGCTGCGCGGGGTTAACGACCATGTCGAAATTCTCGCGGAACTGTTTCATAATCTTACGTCACTTGGCGTAAAACCGGGGTATCTTTTTCAGGGAGACCTTGTTCCCGGTACTTCCCATTTCCGGGTACCGGTACAGGACGGTATCCGGCTTTATGAGTCGCTGCGGAAGGAACTGTCGGGGCTGTCTACTCCTGTATACGCGGTTGATCTTCCCGGAGGCGGCGGCAAAGTAAACCTGCTGCAGGCGGACGGTGATTTGCTGAGAATTAAGACGCGCCGGACCGATACGCAGTATGAATTTACTGATGACCGGAATAACACATGGCGGTATCCTCTTTTTTGAACAGCGTATGCCTGGATGCAGCTGTTTTCAGGCGGTTTTTGAGAAACAGATCCTAATGTATACAAAAATAGACTAAAGTAGTGCTTTTTTACGGCAGGTGATGTATGATATTTTATACAGTACGTGTTGTTTTTATGAAAAAGAATTGAACAACTGTTAGAATCCTGTTTTATTTTTTTGTTTAAATACGTAATTGTTTTTAATACAAATACTTATAAATATAATTTTCTGATATTTTATTTTATCATTTATAATGGCATAGTATTTGCTCTATACCATGCGAGTATTTCTTTGGAGAGGAGAATCGTATGGAACTGGATGTCTATAAAAGTTATGTGAAACAGATTCAACGCTATCCGCTGCTAAAATTTGAGGAAGAGGCAGAACTTGCCGAATCGATTCTGAGTGGAGATCAACGTGCGAAAATCAGACTTGTGCAGTGCAATTTACGGCTTGTCGTAAGTGTTGCAAAGAAATTTACAACACAGAAAGTCTCAATAATGGATTTGATCCAGGAAGGCAATATAGGTCTTATGACCGCTGCGGCAAAATACAAGGCATCCTATAAGACCCGGTTTTCAACATATGCGTATTCATGGATATTGCAGTATATGTTGAGATATCTGTACAATAAATGTCCGCTTATTTCTATTCCTCACCGAAAAGATGAAATGCTTCGCCGGATTTCAGCTGCGCAGAATTTCCTTTTTCAGCAGACAGGTCATATGCCTTCCGAGAAAGAACTTGCCGTCTATCTGGGAATGACTTCTGAAGCTTTGAAAAATCTTTTACAGTATTCCTATTCGGTATCCAGTATTGATCTCGAATGCGGGGATGATACCAATACGACGGTAGGAGATCTCATCGAAGATACGACCTTTTCACCTGAAAAGAAATTTATGAACGCAGTTACTATTCATGAAATCAGAACTTTGCTGTCGGTCTTGCCGCATAATGAACAGCTTGTTATCTACCATCGGTATAATCTGGCTGGAGAACACAAGCCCAAAACCCTTCGGGAAGTGAGTACAATGCTTGGTGTTTCAACGGAAACCGTCCGGCAGATGGAAATCAGAGCCATAAAACATATGCAGGAAGCTGTACTGAATAGTTCAGAGAACGGAATAACCGTTTAGACGGTATTCAGGTGGACATACGCCGGCAAAGTAGTTAAAATGACTGTCAGTTAAGACAGCTGCCTGCCATGAAAAGACGTAAACTCCGCAGAAAAACTCCGAAAATAAAACTTTCTCGTTTCAAGATACTGCTGTTTTTATCGGCTATTTTTCTTGTTTGTTTTGGTATGCTCTTCTTGAGCACCCTTTTTGCACCGGATAATAACGGGACTACCATTGCTGCTGATACCAAAATTTCCGGTACGGAAAGTAGTACCGCCGTAACTGATTCTGTTCCCCCGGTACAGAATGTACCGGGGGAACAGAAAAAAACTCCGCCGGCCGGATCTTCTGCTGGCAAGGTAAAAACGGATCGGGTATCAGGAATACGGCAGGAAGCTCCGAAAAAAGAGAAAGAAAAACCTGCTGCCGTTCCTTTTTCTATTCCTGAGGCAGGCCGGGGGGCGGTACTCGTTTTTGTTTTTGACGATGCCGGTTCAAGTCTGACCCAGCTTCAACGGTACCTTGACTTGCCGTTTCCGCTTTCCATTGCAGTTTTGCCAAGATTAGCGTATTCTGTTGCCAGTGCCGAGAGAATTCGGAAAGCCGGTAAAGAAGTTCTGCTGCATCAGCCGATGCAGGCGTTGAGTGCCGATATCAACCCGGGCCCTGGGTCCATTCTTCCTGATATGGGTACGGTGGAAATAGAATCGATCGTAAAACAGAATATAGCAGAAATTGGACCGGTCGCAGGGGTAAACAACCATGAAGGTTCGTTAATCTGTGAAAATGAGCAGCAGATTGGAGCTGTACTCCGGGCCGTTCATGATTCCGGGGTCTATTTTCTGGATTCCAGAACGACGGCACAGACGAAGGTTCCTCAGGTTGCTGCAGACCTCGGATTTCCCTATTATCAACGTGATATTTTTCTTGACAATCCCAAGACAAAGGAGCATATTCTTGAAGAATTACACCGGGGTCTTGAGGAAGCAGATAAAAAAGGTTTCGCTATCATGATAGGCCACGTATGGTCGGCCGATCTTATACCAGCTATACTTGCTGATTTGTATCCTCTGTTGAAGGAAAAAGGTTATACTTTTTCTACCGTTTCCGGTTCAGGCGGTGAAATACAACCCTGAACGGTACAACGGTATTATAGGAGTAAATATGAAAGTTTTGGGAATAGAATCTTCCTGTGATGAAACGGCTGCGGCTGTTGTTGAAGACGGTAAAACAATCTTGAGTAATGTAGTGGCAACGCAAATACCGTTTCATAAGATATATAAAGGTGTCGTTCCTGAAATAGCAAGCCGGAAACATGCAGAATGGATACTTCCTGTCGTACGGCAGGCACTGAAAGAAGCTCATCTTTCTCTTGATGCTATTGATGCAGTTGCTGCGACGAATCGTCCCGGGCTTATGGGGTCTCTTCTTGTCGGACTTACCTTTGGAAAGACACTCGCATGGGCGACCGGAAAACCGTTTATCGCAGTGAATCATATGTTGGGACATTTATATGCGGCGCATCTTGTTAATGATATTGCGTATCCGTATATCGGCCTTCTGGTATCGGGAGGACACAGTATTATCTGTAAGGTGGCAGGTTTCGACGATATTGAAGTTCTCGGAACTACTGTTGATGATTCTGTAGGAGAAGTTTTTGATAAGGTTGCAAAATTTTATGATTTAGGATACCCGGGCGGGGTTCGGATAGACAATCTTTCAAAGGGCGGAGAACGTGAGGCTGCCCACTTTCCGCTGCCAAAAATGGATCAGCAGGAACATCGCTACGATATGTCGTTTTCCGGTTTGAAAACGGCAGTCATTCATCAGCGCGATTTGTTCTGGAATCCCGGCTTTGAAAAGACGACGGAAAATATGTGTGCGGCGTTTCAGGAAGCTGCCTGCAGAACGCTGACAAGCCGTCTTTTCCGTGCTGTAGAAGATACGGGACTTACGACCGTCGTTGCAGGGGGTGGTGTTGCCGCAAATTCCCGTCTCAGGGAATTACTTGCGGAACGTACAGACTTAAATTGTATTTTTCCTCCGTTGAAGCTCTGCGGCGATAACGGAGCCATGATAGCAGGCGTCGCCTATCATTTTCTTATGCGCGGAGACCGGAGCGGGTGGGATACGACCGCAAAAGCACGTATTCCTCAATTTAAAAGAGGTCTTCTGCGGAATCGTTCCCGGTGAAAGAACTTGCGGCAGTGCAGTATCTTTCCTGTTATTCCGCGTCAGTTTTAAAATTGAAATCTGTTGCCTGCAGTAAATATTCAACCTGTTCCTTTGTCGCTAATTCTTCGGAACAGGCGCTTGCTGTCCCTGCGCATAATCCTGTTTTCAGAGCTTCCCGATAGCTGCCGGTATTCAAATACCCTGCTATAAATCCTGCCACCATGGAATCGCCGGCTCCGACTGAGTTTACCGGATCTCCTTCCGGACAGGGAGCCTCATAGACTTTACCGTCTTCCGATATAAGAACTGCGCCCTGCGCTGCCATGGAAACGAGCACGTTTTGAGCTCCCATTTCCCTGAATTTTTTTGCATACGGAATAACTTCCTTTTTTGTCTGCAGTTTTACGCCGAAAATTTCTCCAAGTTCGTGATTATTGGGTTTTACCATGAACGGATGAAACTGCAGTACATTTTTGAGAAGATCTTTTGTTGCATCGACGATAATTTTTGTCTTCCTGTCTGCAAGATGTTTCATGATATCCATATAGAAAGACGACGGAAGGGCTGACGGTATACTTCCCGCCAGTACCAGCGTATCCTCCGGAGTAAGCCGGTCAAGTTCTTTATATAGAGCCTGTATGTCGGCCTGGGTGATAGAAGGTCCCTGTCCGTTTATTTCACTTTCTTCGTGGGACCGAAGTTTTACGTTTATACGGGAAAGTCCCTGTTCTACCTCAATAAACTCCGATGCGACTCCCTTCTGTTTGAGAAGTCTTTTTATTTCTTCTCCGGTAAACCCTGCCGTAAAACCGAGCGCTTTTGTTTCTATTCCGAGATTGTGCAGAACAATAGAAACATTTATACCTTTTCCTCCCGGAAAAAGTTTTTCCGCGGTTGTCCTGTTCACCATCCCGGGCGTAAAATTCTGTACGTCGATTATGTAATCCAGTGAAGGATTTACGGTTACTGTGTAAATCATGCTCATACCTCCAGTATGTTTTTGCAGTTTTTATAATGTTCATCTTCCAGGCCGGAAGTTACTATTGTAGCGCTGTCGAAAGCCGCAAAGGTGACACATGAAATCTGTGAGAATTTGCTTGCATCACATATAACATATTTCTGTCTCGTTTTTTCCATTGCAGTCTGCTTTACAAGCGCTTCCTTTACGTCGGGCGTGCTGAATCCGTTTTCTTTGTTTATTCCGTTTGTGCCCCAGAAGCCTATTGAAAAATTATATTTTCGGAGACTTTGTGCAGCTTCTATGCCTACAATGGCTTCTGTTGGAAATTTTACTTCTCCTCCGGGTATATATGTGAGAAAACCCTTTTCAGATAGTTTTTTTGCAAGCAGAAAGCCGTTGGTAACAAATACAGCCGTCTTTTCAGTAATGAAATCGATCATCAGCTCGGTCGTCGTTCCGGCATCCAGATAGACAAAATCATTGGCTTTTATAAGCATTGCTGCGTATCTGGCTATTTTTGCTTTTTCTTCTTTATTGTGATGTTTCCTTGCCATCACGGTATCATCCCGTGCACGGAAAACGACACCCTTTGCCAGCGCTCCACCGAAGACCTTGGTAATTTTTCCTTCTGCATCGAGTATTGTCAGGTCACGTCGTGTTGTCGACTCTGAAGTTCCGAGAATCTTCATGAGTTCCTGAATGGTAATGCTCTGGCGTTCGGTAACAAGGGCTGTTATTCTGGCAAGCCTTTCCTCTGAAAGCATATGATAGACCTCCGTTATCCGATTCCGGTGATAGGGTATCGTATACCGAAAATCCGTCATGGTCAATTAAAATCATTCAAAATACGTCATATTAAATAAAATAAACGGCATATTCAGTCATAATCAGTCATACACGTCGGTGGAATGGCAGAAAAAATCTGCTGCTGGAGTGGACTTGATCACTGTACTGCGTCATATATTCCGGAAATTTTATTCCGTTTCCGGTATGTTCCGGTTTCTGCCGCTTGACAAAAATAATATTACTTTCTATAGTTACATCATAATGATGAACACAGTTTGTGCTTCCGGAAAATATAATACCTCCTGTATCCGCGGAAAATCGGCGGTATACTCCTACTATTGGTATATTTTCTCTTCAGGCGCAGAGGTGCAAACGCGAATTTGATTCGTGCTGTTTGTCGTTACCGGACAAGGTAATTACAGGGAACTCTGCGGAGTTCCCTTTTTTTTATTTAAATCGAACGACGGAGGATCAGGATGATTGTTGTAGTGAAAAGAAACGCAGCCGCAGATAAGGTCAGGGCCTTTATCGACGAAATGAAGAAAGACGGCTTTGGAGTCCATGAATCGCATGGTGAAAACATGACGATTCTCGGGCTGCTCGGAGATACTTCCCGGCTGGACCCTGAGACTATTGCCGCCAATGATATTGTAGAATCGGTAAAGCGGGTTACTGCTCCTTACAAGATGGCAAACCGGGCCTTCCATCCCGATAATACGCTGATAACTGTCGGCAGTGCCGAATCTCCTGCGGAATTCGGCGGGAATATGATCCCGATCATAGCCGGTCCCTGTTCCGTTGAAACGGAAAAACAGATCGTTTCTATTGCGGAATCCGTTAAAAAATCGGGAGCGAAACTGCTGCGCGGAGGTGCGTTTAAACCCAGAACGTCTCCATACAGCTTTCAGGGACTTGGTGCAAAAGGAATAGAATTATTGCGTCTTGCAAAGAAAGCAACCGGACTGCCTCTGGTAACGGAACTTATGGACATACGTCAGCTGAAATATTTTGACGATGTCGATATAATTCAGATCGGAGCCCGGAATATGCAGAACTTTGATCTGCTGAAGGAAATGGGAAAAGTTGGGAAACCCGTTCTGCTTAAGCGCGGACTTTCCGCTACGATAAAAGAGTTTCTGATGTCTGCGGAATATATTATGGCAAGTGGAAACGAACAGGTTATTCTCTGTGAACGCGGAATCAGAACATTCGACAATTATACTCGTAACTGTCTTGATGTAAGTGCCGTTCCGTATCTTAAAAAGATAAGTCATCTTCCCGTTATCGTTGATCCGAGTCATGCGTGCGGGAAACGGTGGATGGTTCCGACTCTTGCAAAAGCTGCAGTTGCAGCAGGTGCCGACGGTCTCATGATTGAAGTTCATAACGATCCGGAGAAAGCCCTGAGTGACGGAGAACAGTCTATAACACCGGAACAATTCGGCGAACTCACCGGGATTCTTGCAAATTATGCTGCGGTAGAAGGCCGTAATTTATAAGTATCTCTGATATAATAAAACTTATACATACTAATGCGTATAAAATGCGGAGCAGTAATGAAAAAAGACTTAAAAGATATGGTTTATGGTTTTGTAGGACTGGGACTTATGGGCGGTTCTCTTGCTAAGGCTGTACGGGAGAATGTTCTTAGTGTAGCGGATGCATCTGGTCGTATCTTTGCCTGTGATAAAAACAGAACCGTCCTTGACCTTGCGAAAAAGGGAGGAATTATAGATGAGGGATTCTCCGCTGAGACAGCAGACGATATGATTTCAGCATGTGATTTTGTATACGTTTGTCTTTATCCGCATGCAACGCTCGATTTTCTCACGAACCACGGCAGTTTCTTTAAAAAGGGAGCAATCGTCACTGATATAAGCGGCGTAAAAGCAGGAATAGTAGACGGGCTGTCAGAAACTCTTCATGACTATGCTGATTTTATTCCGGGGCATCCTATGGCCGGCAGCGAGAAAGAAGGATATATCCATTCATCCGGAGCTGTTTTTTCTGGCAGAAATTACATTCTTTTACCGCAGCGGACAACGAATCCTGAAAATCTTGTACTTTTTAAGGAATTGATTACTGCAATCGGTTTTACCCGTATCATTGAAACTGATGCTGAAACTCATGATCATAAAATAGCATTTACCTCCCAGTTGTGCCATATTATTGCTTCTGCACTGGTGGACAGTGCAGAGGACGAAAAAATAACGGAATTCGGGGGCGGAAGTTTTGAGGATCTTACCAGAATAGCTATGATAAATGCTCCGCTCTGGTCGGAGCTTTTCCTGGCAAACAAGAAAGAACTGCTTGATCATATAGAGAGTTTTGAGGAGGCACTTGACGATTTGAAAGAGCTTATCCGGTGGAACGATGGAAAGGGGCTGACAAAAAAACTTGAAAATGTCCGTAAGAAAAGAATGGCAATGTCATGTATTGACACCAGTGCATAGGTTCATTACTATTTATATGTTATGACCGATAAAGAATATCTTGATAAAACAATTCGCCGTATTCCCGATTTTCCGAAACCCGGAATACTTTTTTATGATATAACCGGGGTGCTGGTCGATCCGAAAGCTTTTAAATACTGCATCGATCAGATGTGTGAAATTTATAAAGACAGGCACATCGATGCCGTTACGGGAATTGAATCGAGGGGATTTCTGTTTGCGGCGCCATTCGCGGAGCGAATGGGCATTCCGCTCGTTCTTATCCGTAAAAAAGGAAAATTACCCGGAAAAACATATTCATGCCGGTATTCACTTGAATACGGTACTGCCGAAGTTGAAGCTCATATTTCTGACATCCAGCAGGGAAAAAACTATCTGATGATAGACGATCTTATTGCTACGGGCGGGACACTGAATGCGGCACGGAATGTTATCGAACAGGGGGGAGGAATAGTCAGGGATTATTTTGGCGTTATCGGCCTTCCGGCACTTAATTATGAAAGCGTCCTTGCACCTGCAACGGTAACGACACTTATAAACTACGAGGGAGAATAATTCCGCTGTAGTCCTATTGAACTGCCGTTTTATCCGGCAGTTTTTTTATGTGCCCTCAGAATAACTGCCCGAAAGAGTTCACGTGCCTGAGGCTTTTTGCGGCAAATATACCGGTATACTATTCACAGCTTATGAAACAGACTGAATATGATTTTTCATCAGTTGAACTTCTGACGAATCTCAAAAATTTTTCTTCCATGGGAATAACGGAACTGGAGGTACATGATACCGGCTTTGCTACTGACCGGCAGCAGCTGCTCCGTCTGATTCGTACCGCAGCGGCGGAAGCTCCTGATCTTTTTATAAGGATTCCGGTTGAAGCTGCCGTGGTAAATTCAGAGGTATGTCATGCTGCAAAGGATATATACAGTTCTCTGACTGTTTTTCTGCGGGGAGTTTCAAAGACGACTGATTCATCCGGGCCAGTTTATCTTTTCGATAAGAAACTGTATGCAAAAAAGGCTGCCCTGCTAAATGATGCCGGGCTCATATGGGGTTTTTCGATGGACTGGGCCGTTACAGCAGGGGATTCGCTTCGGTTTTTCAGAGACCGATTGGATTTTGCGATATCTCTTTATCCGAATCATATTGATTTTGAACAGCTTGATCGAAAAGATTTTCCGGCAGCCCGGACAACCGGTATTTTTTCTTTGCAGGACAGACGGCATGCACGGGATATCGCATTTGCCTGCCGGACTTTTTATACGTTTGGTCGTGCTGTTCCGTGGTTTTTTGCAATTCTGGCTCCCCTGAAATTGCAGTGTTCACGGTTTTTTGCTGATTTTGCCGAATGGCAGCGGTGCAGCAGCTGCGGTTACGGTTCCTCATTTGATCCTTCTGTTGTACCGCATACAGAAATAGAAAAAATGCAGCTTGTTTTTCTTGAAATGAAATATGAGGAAAAACAGCTGAGCGTTTTTTTTCCTGCTGTGCGTGACATTGTCCGACTTAACGGCGCCGTATCACGGGTTGTCGGAGAAGGGCAGGAATCCCTTATTGATACACAGTATGATCCCGAAGATCTGCTTGGACCGGCTGCTTCGAATATTGTCTCATTTACGGAGAATGTGTGTATGGAGCGGTGCCGCGTACAGGTTTTTGCCGGACCTGACGGTCCTGATTTTAAAATTCTTTCGACATAAAAATTTTAAAAAAACTTGCAATCTTTCCGCTTATAGTGTAGTATTAACAATTAAACAAGTGTTTAATTGTTTTTTTACGAGACCCTTGTTCTGATGAGGATAGTTCGTAGAAAAAAAGGAGTATACTTATGTCGTTTACACATACTGTTGCGAGAGCTCTGGTCGGTAAAGCTGCCGACGGAGTCCTTAAAAACATTTCCACAAACCGTGATGAAGGCCTTCTTAAATTACTTGATACTGCGGAGCGGGTTGCCGGAAAAATGTTCCAGCCTAAGACCTATGAATCCGGTCGCGAGGTCATTCGCGATCACACCAACAAATGGAATATTTATCTGAATAAATTTCTTGACGAAGCCAATCCGAACGTTATAAAAACGGCATTTATGAACCTTGCTTTTGAATCTGCCTGGTATGGAACAAAACAGATCCGAAAGAACAGAGAGATTTACCATTGTAATATTCCATGGACAATACTTATCGATCCGACAAGTGCGTGCAATATGCACTGCAAAGGGTGCTGGGCCGC
>JALCCK010000078.1 GCA_022640795.1 Treponema sp. | reverse complement strand
TTTTTCTGATAGTTTCTATATTCCACGGCTTAACCGTCGGTACACCGTTTCCACCCGATTCTGCAATCGCCTTTACGGCAGCTTCCATAACAGCGGGATTCGTCCCGTCACCGGTAAAAGCAGCACTGCCGGCTTCCGCACAGGCTGAAACAAGAACACTGTTATATGAAACATCATTATACGTTTCACTATAATGCAGCTGAACAGCGCCGACAGGCCCTGCAAAGAACGGGTATTTGAATTTTTTTCCAAAAATTTCAAGGCTGGTATCCACTGTCCGCTGAGGACACAGGGTATCCATATTAATTCGTATCTGCTGCCATGCAGTATAATTACGGATCGCAACATCGCCGGTTCCTTTTGCTCCAGGACCCGGAATTCTGTTACGACATGCAACCCCGTTACAAACAGGGCAGACACTGCATTTCTCTCCAATTGTCGTACGTGCTTTTTTTACTAGTTCCTGATACGTCATAAAAACCTCCATAATATAGTATACACCTTATTTAAAAATCGGGTTCAGAATAAAAATTCATGCGTATTCCCGTTACCGGATGGGTAAATTCAAGACTAAAAGCATGAAGCAGCATACGTTCCCCGATATACCGGATTCCGTAAAGACTGTCCCCGACTATAGCATGCCCAAGACCATGCGGCGATGCACAGGCAAGTCTGATTTGATGGGTGCGTCCCGTCAGCAATGAAAATTCCATTCTCGTACAAATTTCACGTTTCCGTCCGGACAAATCAGCTTCAGGCCGGTTATGATATTCTTCTCTAATTTTTCTCCATAAAGTAATACCAGTCTTTCCATTCTGTTCGTCATACATCTGATACGGACGGTTATCAGGATCAAGCCGGAATTTCAGTTCAATTCTGCCGTTCTGCTGACCGGCAGAAAAAGACGCTCCCTGACAATCTTCGATATTACCACGCAATAGTGCACAGTATTTTTTTGTGACCTGCCGGTTCTGAAACTGAAGAGAAAGGGCGCGCTGGACCTCCGCCTGCAGGGCAAGCACCATCAGTCCCGACGTCTCCTGATCAAGCCGGTGAACAGACGGATGCCGCATGCACTGAGGAAACAATCGTTGTAATCTCGTTACGACGCAGTCCTGTTTTTCAGGACCCCGCCCCGGAACGGAAAGGAGACCTGACGGTTTGTCTACCACGACAAGATATTCATCCCGGTATATAATTCTGAGGCCGAGTATCGAAGGAAGAATAAATGAACATTTTTCATCACAGGGCGGATAAAAATGCTCCGGTATCCGCGCCCCGGCCGTTTCTTTTCCGTAAAAAAATTCTGCCAGACTTTCAGGCTGCAGCTCATGGTGATAGGCAAAACTGAGCAACTTCGGGGCACAACAATCACCGACACCGGTAGGTAACAGCTTTGAATCCGTTAAATCGGAAAAATCTCTTACGCAGCCGTCGGCACAATAAAATTTATACAACCCGTAAATTTCTTTCAAAGCAGCAGTACTCAATTCTCTTCGTTCTTTTTTCAGTACAGCATTCTTTTTCTGATCGGTACCTGTCGCGATACGATACGATAGCTCATGAATCGCTGCATCCCTTTTTTGAACCGAATGCGCCCAGTCTGCAGGAACAAGCAGCGGTGGGACCCATCCCGGAATCATCCAGCGGCTTTTATATTGTCCCGAAAAAGCTTTAAGAACGACCGTTTTCCCCTGAACAGTTCTGCAGACTAAAACTCCGAACATTCCTGAAAATTCTTTCTGCTGACCAAAAACGGTCTCTGTTTCATTGGTTTCAAAACCGAATTCATCAGGAAGATGAATAAACGGCAGCGGAATTTTTTTATCGAGTTTTTCTTTCAGTAAAAAACACAAGGAGCGCGCAGGCCCCTCGGGAAACGGAGGAAACGTACCTTACTCCGGACATGCGCGGAACGTTACAGAACCGTCAGGGTTGGCAATAAAGACGTCCGGAACATTACGGGTAAAAAAGCCGACTTCGACGACACCGGGAAATGAATTTATAAGAGATTCCATTTCAACAGGGTTTACCGGTTTCTGCCACCGGCAGTCAAGTATCTGGTTTCCGTTATCGGTAATCACCGGTCCGCATTTACGTACAGCTTCACGCAGAATACAATCGGCTCCAAGCTTTTCAAGTGAGTTTTGAACCGGAACCCGTGCTTCCGCAATAATCTCTACCGGTAGTGCAAAACCGGTCCCGACGGTTTCGACGGCCTTTGAAGAGTCAGCAACGATGATAAAAGCTGTCGAATTATACGCTATGATTTTTTCCCGAAGCAAGGCACCGCCACCGCCTTTTATTAAATTGTTGCGGGGATCTATTTCGTCGGCACCATCGATCGCCAAATCAAGATGGCCTCCCACGGCGCGATCATTCAATGAGTAAACAGGAATACCCAAATCGCAGCAGGCATTTGAAGTCTGAAAACTTGTTGCCACTGCTCTGATATCAGAAATTGTCCCGTCTTTTATGAAGTCTGCAAGCCGCCGGACAGCAGGCATCGCCGTAGATCCGGTTCCGAGGCCTATTTTCATTCCACTGTGTATTCTGTTTTCATCAATTAACCGTTCAACCGCCGTGGTGGCGGCAAGAACTTTTTGTTCACTCTGCGTCAGTACTTTCATAATCTACCCCGGTAAACAGTTTAAATTGTTCATACCCCTGATATTTGAGCATCGGGAAGCCGTTAGATACTCTGCAACCCGCTGCCGCGGCACGGGACATAACCGGCGTTACCTCCGGTGCATATATTATATCAAACAAATTTTCAGTTCCGTTAAATTCGTAAAACCATAACGGATCGTTATTCTCATTCGGAGGAAGAGAAGATTCCATTCCTTTTGAAGTTGTCTGGATTATCAAAAAAGAATATTCCTCAAGCAGCGGTGCCGACTCGGGAATAAGCGGTGCATATTTAAAACCAAAATCTTCTGCAAGCATCTTCGCCTTTGAAATAGTTCTATTAAATATGCAGGCTTTCCCCCCCATCATTTTAACAACATACGCTATTGCCCGGGAAGCCCCACCGGCTCCGATAATTGCAACTTTCTTTCTGTGCAGTTTTTCTAATCCGAGAAACTCAGCAAGCGCTTTTTTTATCCCTCCGGCATCAGTATTGTAGCCATACCAGCAGGAACCTCTTCTGACGACCGTGTTGCAGGCACCGATGTCACCCACCCGGGCCGAAATCTCCTGAAGATACTGAAGAACCGCCTGCTTGTGCGGGACCGTAACAGCAAATCCCTTTATACCGACCTGTTCGGCAAATTCCATCATTTCTTCTATAGCCTTCGACCGTACCGGAATGAAAACGGCATTCATATGATGTTTCTGGTAACCTTTATTATGAAGCAACGGACTTGACGTCACTTCAAGCGGATACCCTGTTATTCCATAAACAGCGGTATCCTTGTTCAATTCCCTGAAATGATACGTATTGCACAGCGTTACCGGATCTATATGCCCCAAACTTTTTGTATTCTGCATATTCTCAGGAGCTGTAGTATACGTAAGATACGAATTCAGTTTATCGCACAGAATCCGGGAAGGGAGCCCTTCCGGTCCCATTGCACAGAGAATATGATCCGCTCCGGTAAGGTCCGCAGCTTCACGAAAAAGATTTGTTACATCAGAAAGAGAATGCGGCATAAAAGCTATTTTGGGTATTTCATAACCGGTGACTCGCATTGCGCGCAGTCGTTCTGCAAGATTCGTGACCGGAGCAGACATATTATGATAGCTGCGGATAATACGGGTTCCAAATGCAAGCGCGCCTTCCTGAAGACTGGGTATACGAAAATCATCTTCAAAATCAACATATGCAAAATTTTTGGCAGGGTTTTGATCCGCAAAAGCAAGTCCGCGGGCGAACAGCATCGTGCGGGAAGCTTCTCCTCCCTCATACCGGCCGCCATCTATTTTTCTGCGGATAGTAAGGATTGAGGGAATATGAGCCTGCTGCGGAAAAGAACGTATATGAAATCTTTCATCTTCATCAAGATAATCGACACGTAATTCAACAAGATCTATGTAACTTCTATACCGGTTCACCAGTTCCAGATCGGCGGCAATAGTATTACACGTCAACGTAAGACAAATAAGCGATCTCCCCATATATTTACCCTTTCTTCTTTTTTTTGCAGTAATTTAGTGCTACTATATACTATATTTTTTTATTGTAAAAGGGGATTTTCTTTTATGGATAATTATGGTCTGTGGGGTATCATACCGCCGCTACTCACAATTGTACTCGCTTTTCTCACAAAGGACGTAATCGTATCACTTTTTCTTGGGATTCTTTCAGGAGCTCTCATCATTACCGGTGGAAATCCTGCGCTCGCACTGATGAAACTGTCAGATCTGCTTGCAGGATCTCTTGCAGACAGCTGGAATATCAGAATTCTGCTGTTCTGCGCACTGCTTGGAGGACTGGTCGGCATGCTGACCAAAACAGGGGCTGCCTTATCGTTCGGAAGGTGGGCATCTCTGCATCTGAAAAATAAAAAAAGCAGTCAGCTTATGACGTTTTTTTTCGGTATCATTATTTTTATTGATGATTATTTTAACTCTCTTACCGTGGGTACCGTTATGCGCCCGATTTGTGACAAGACAAAGGTATCCAGAGCAAAACTTGCATATATTCTTGACTCAACCGCAGCTCCGGTCTGTATACTTGCTCCTATCTCAAGCTGGGTTGTTACGGTAATGTCAATCGTCCGCGATGCACAGGGTTTTGAAAAACTTCATATGTCGGAATTTTCTTTTTTTATTCATTCCATTCCGTACAACCTGTACGCACTGACAACACTTCTCATGGTATTCAGTGTTATCATATTAAACCGAGATTTCGGGCCGATGAAAGATTCTGAAAAACTGGCACAGACCGGTAAATTCTTTAATGAAGATAAATACGGCCCGGTAAGCGGTAACGTTCCCGAAACAGGGGAAACACGTGCACATCCGTTCGATATGCTGTTTCCTATTATTGTTCTCATCGTTACGGCAATAGTCATGTTTCCGGTTACTACATGGATAGGAATGATGGACGGTGAAAAAATCGTACATCTGAAACAGGCCATGACGGCGATTACCCTCAGACAGGCATTTAATAATACCGATTCGTCGGTAGCTCTCTTTTATGCTATTATTATTACTCTGTTCGTAACGTATATTTACTATCTTGCACGAAGGCTCATGACGCTGCCTGAATCGGGCGAAGCACTTCGGGATGGAATCAAAAGCATGATTCCTGCTCTGATAATCCTGACAATGGCATGGTCAATTGGTACCATCATAAAATCTCCACGAAACGAAGGAGGACTTGGTCTGGGTATATATCTTTCACAGGTCGTAAAGGCAGGAGGTTTTCCACTTGCACTGCTTCCGGTCGTTTTGTTTGTATTAAGTGCACTTATATCATTTTCAACCGGAACAAGCTGGGGCACTTTCGGAATAATGATACCGATAGCACTTCCTATCGTAACCGGTCTCGCAGAAGCAAACAACAGTACGCAGGCAAGTCTCGTGAACGCTGCAATGATTTCAGTATCTGCAGTTTTAAGCGGAGCTGTATTCGGCGACCACTCGTCTCCTATTTCGGATACCACAATTCTATCCTCTACAGGAGCAAGCTGTCCTCACCTTGAACATGTAGCGACACAGATGCCCTATGCGTTTTTTGTCGCTGTCTGTTGTCTTGCAGGATTTATCGCGGGAGGTTTTTTCGACAGCAATATTGCCTGCTGGGGAGCAGACCTGCTGATCTTTATTCCAGGTCTGCTCCTGCTGCCGCTTATCACTTCAAAAAAATCGTCTAATTCACGGTAATCCGTTTATGTTCTTTATTGACGACCGTCAGTATAAGAACCGTTCCTTTCGGTAATTCATACGGAATAGTCAAAGAACCGCCGGGATGGCTGAAACTTGCCAGTGTGTAGGAATCTCCTTCCGGCGGAATTGCATCAAGCGTCATCGGAACCGGATACGGATATTCAGGAAGCGTATCGGTGAATAATCCATATACATTATCGCCGGCGGTCTGCACCGGGAAGGCAAAATCAGCGGTCATTCTTGTATAATTCGTGATATATTCCGTATCGAACGTCTGCTGACTTACAATAGTACCTGCCTTTTCATCACCGGAAGCTTTATGTGCCGTAAAATCAAAAACAACTTTGCTCCGTCCGATCATCATGAGCATATCATTCACCGATTTCCCTATAAGATCAGGAACCTTTGTTTTTTCATACTGCGGCCCTCGGCTCACGACAAGATTAACCGTGACTGGTCTGGTAATATTCGTCCCGGCAGGGGGATCCTGTTCAAGAATCGTCCCGGCCGCAGCGGCATCCGGTTTATATGACGGTTCTGCAAGAACAATGAGCGGCGCAGCCGTTCCCGCAAACAGCGTCTGCAGTTTTATCCTTACATCGTCAAGATTCATACCGACATAATCTTCAACATGGTTTATGATTACTCCGCGGCTCACGACAAGCGATATTCTTCGCCCCGCTTTTACAATCGACCCGCCGTCCGGATTCTGGTCAAGAATGGTACCGTCATCACCCGGAGTGTCAGAGTAACGAAGCTGAATCTTCGGATAGAGTTCCTTTGTCTGCATCTCGAGCAATGCCGTTGTGAGCTGTTTGCCGCGGACATTCGGAACCATGACTTCTTCTCCGCCTTTTACAACGGCAAAAAATACGACAAGGCAGATAAGCGACATAAAAATAATAGCGGAAATAACGGTAAGCAGCAGGGATACGCCGTTCAGTTGTATTTTATCAACCATTCCGTTGAAATTAATTCTGGTACCGTTGACTTTTTCTTTTATGTTCTTCTTTGAAAACGAAAACTTCTTTTTAGTGTCAGCTGCCTGTCCGGCAGTTTTATCCTTCGGTTCATCCATACTAAAAATCCTCAAAATTTACTATTTATCTTCATACCGTCTCTGCCGGATTTTATCAATACCCAAGCCGCGTTCCGCCGAACCCCCTGGCTCCATTCATAAAATCCTTACAGCACAACGGTTTTTTTGACTGCCACTGCAGTGTTTTTAACGAAAGCAGCCCATCACCGGTTTTTACGAGAATTCCGTCATTTTTGCTGCATGACACAACAATACCGCTTTCTGCAGTACCGTCACACGCTCCGGGAACAAGTTCTGCTTCCAGTATCCGCAGTTTCATTCCACGGCACACTGTGTAACATCCCGGTTCAGGGGTATACGCCCGTATCTTTGCCTGAATTTTTTCTGCAGGTTCCGACCAGTCTATACATCCGTCTTCTTTTTTTACTATCTGTGTATAACTGGGAATTCCCTGCTGTGGAACTGCCGGCGGCAATTCGGACGTTCGTGCAGTTTTTATCAGTATTTCAGACAATGATGCCGCACCGAGCCGTGCACTCTTTTCAAGAAGTGAAGCGGTGGTTTCAGTTCCGTCAAGTTTTATTTTCTGCTGCAGCAAAACGTCTCCCGCATCTGTTTCCTGCGCCATCTTCTGTACGGTTATTCCAGTCTCGGTATCCATATTCAAAATGGCCTGCTGTACGGGAGTCGGCCCCCGATATTTCGGCAGCAGCGACGGATGCAGATTTATTCCTCCATACGTAAATAAACCAAGAAATTTCGGTCCGAAAATATGCCCGTAAGCAAAGCAAACAAGAATATCCGGCGCAACGGACGACACCATGTCTCTACTTTCTTTATTTAAATGGTCGGGATGGAATACAACAATATTACTGCTCCGTGCACGAATTTCCACAGGGGTTGGAACAAGTACTTTGTGCCGGCCATGAGACGATGGAGGATTCGTCAGAACGCCCGTTATTCTACAGTTCTCTGTAAAACCCCTGTCGTTCAGAAGAATATCGAGTACCAGCGCAGAAGGTTCAGGACTACCGGCATAAAGAATATTCAACACTAAGAATTTTCCTTCTTTATTTTTTTAGCAGCGAGCTTATCAGTAATGCTTTTCTTTTTTGCACGTTTCTCCGCTTTTTTCTTTTCAGCCCGTTCTGCATGTTTTTTAAAAGTTTCCGTCGTTTTTTCAGCAAACTTCCTGTCACCGCGATCTATGAATAAAACTCCGTCCAGATGATCGTTCTCATGCTGTATTACTCGTGCAAGCAGTCCGTCTGCTTCCTGGGTAAAGGGTTTTCCCCGTTCGTTAAGTGCCTGGACTGTTACACGGGCAGGACGTTTAATTGTCTCGTATATTTTCGGAATACTCAGGCAGCCTTCTTCGTATTCCACCAGTTCGGGCGACGTTGAAATAATCTGCGGATTTATATAAACCCGGCGGATTCCGTCATCAGCCATGATGACAAAAAGTCGCAGTCCCTTTCCAACCTGTGGACCCGCAAGTCCAACTCCGTCACCGGCTATCATAATAGTAAACATCTCATCTACAAGCGCGCGTATTTCGTCATTAACCTCTTCGACGGGTTGCGCCTTTTTACGAAGAATCTCCTCTCCCAAAGTATATATTCTCATCAAAAACTCCTATTTACTGATTCTGATCGCCGCTGCACGGGCATGGCCGAAAAGTCCCTCGGCTTTACCAAGAACAGAAGCTGCCTCTGCACTTTTTACGGCCCCTTCACTGCCCGCGGACGCCCTGAGACTTGTCACCGTTTTAAGAAAACTGCGGACACTCAATCCCCCGGTAAAACGTGCAGATCCTGACGTCGGAAGCGTATGGTTGATACCTGCTGCATAATCGCCAAAAACTTCGGCTGAAAAATGGCCGATAAAAAGCGAACCGTAATTTCTGACAAGTTTTTCAAGCGTATCCCGTTCTTTGCCATCCGCAAGCGCCAGTTCCAAATGTTCAGGGGCTTTCCGATTTGCAAGTTCCGCCGCTTGTGCAAGCGAATCGGTCAAAATTATACGCCCGCAGTCGTGCAGACTCCGTTCCGCCGTTGCTCTGGTAGGTAAAACGGCAAGCTGTTTTTCCAGTTCCTGTGCAACACTATTGGCGAATTTTTCATCAGGGGTGGCAAGCACTGCCTGTGCAATTACATCGTGCTCTGCCTGTGCCAGCATATCAGCTGCGACCCATGAAGGATCTGCAGATTTATCAGCAATAATGAAAACTTCAGTCGGTCCTGCTATCATATCTATACCGACGGTACCATAAACAAGCCGCTTTGCTTCTGCAACAAATTTATTTCCGGGTCCTACGATGACATCAACCTGCGGGACAGATTCTGTTCCGTATGCCATTGCCGCAACAGCCTGAGCACCGCCACAGGCAAACGCACGGGTAACACCGCAGATGCAGGCGGCAGCCATAATTCCTTCATCTGCGTACGGTTTACCGCCGATAAACGGATTACCGGGAATCCCCTGCCCGACGGCGGAAGCTGCAGCTTTGTCATCGGGATGGATCCGGGGCGGTGTACAGAGAACTATATTTTTTACACCGGCAGCAACAGCGGGAGTAACAGTCATTATGACAGTGGAAACAAGCGGAAAACGGCCGGCGGGAATATAAACACCTGCCGTATCAACGGGAATCGTCCGCTGACCGGCAACAAGGCCCGGCTCAAGTTCATATTCAAAACTGGTATATGCTTCTTTTTGTTTTTCCGCAAATCGTAATGCAAGCTCGTGAGAATAAAGCATCGCAGCATATACGTCCGGTTTTTCCTTCTGTATCCGTTTTGCAGCTGCTTCCAGCTCGGAATACGGAATTTCAAACGATGCCGGTGCTGCACTCTCGAATTCAATGCTGTATTTATGCAACGCCGCATCACCATCGGTACGGATATGAGAAAGAACAGCCGTAACAGTTTCTATCGGCCCCGTCTGACTACGACCGGTAAAAAAAGAGGCCTCCACATCCTGAGCTCTTTGTATTCTTATCATTTTTCCTTATGCCTCTTGTCCAGTTCATCACAGACATCCTGCCAGGTAACTTTTTCCCTATACATGAGTACACTCATAAAATATACTAAATCGGCAGCCTCCCAGACAACCTCTCCGTGATTTTCAGCTTCACACAGTTCTTCCGCTTCCTCTTCGACCTTTTCACGTACACGTTTATCATTCAATGTCGCCGTATAAGACCCCGGACGGGGAGCAGCAAATCTTTCTGAAATCGTATCATACAGCCTTCCGAGACTTGATTTTTCATCGGGATTGCTGGTAAAACAGGTCCAGCCGCCCAGATGACAGGCTCCGCCGTGCGGACGAACCGTCGCAAGTACTGTATCACGATCGCAGTCTGCACGAAGTTGTACAACCTCAAGATAATGACCGCTGGTTCCCCCTTTGGTCCATAATTCCTTTCGGGACCGGCTCCAAAAAGTCAACATACCGGTTTCAAACGTTTTCCGGAATGCCTCCCTGCTTGCGTACCCCATCATCATTACTTCACCGTTAACACTCTGTGCAATAACAGGGATAAGTTCCGACTTCGTCCAGTTCAGACACTGAATGAACGCTTCCGAAAGAGACACTTTGCCGGTATATAAAGCCATACCAAGCTGAACGTCACACTCCATTCTTTCGAGATTAACTATTTCGGCGACCGAAGATACGCCACCTGCAGCAACGACACGGCAGTTTACTGTCTTACGCAGATTCTGGACCAGGCGCATGTCGGTACCTTTCATACAGCCCTCTTTTTCAACACACGTAAAAAGAAGTTCACTACAATATTTTTCCGCCTGTTTTGCTCCCTCGAGCAGTGGTATTCCTGCCGTTCTGGTCCAGCCCTCAACTGCAATAATACCGTCGATTGCGTCGACGGAAATTATAACCCGCTGTTTTCCAACGGCATGTACCAGTTCTTCGAGAAATCCGTCATTCAAAACCGATTCTCCCGTCGCAGGATTCTCTTTCCATGCTGCAGAACCAATAATAACTTTTTCAGCCCCAAGCGCAATAAGTTCACGGGCTCGTTTAACACTATGTATTCCGCCGCCGGTACGAACATTTCCTTTTCGAAGAAGACTTTTCAAGAGTTCTGTATTAACCGTATTTCCCTTTGAATCGATATGCCCGAGCGCTGCATCAAGATCAATGACAGCAACTTCTCCATAACGGTTAAATTCCTTTATAAGTCCATCAGCATCATCGCGCTGAAGCTGCAGATCCTTTCCATTTTTCAGCTGGACAACATGTCCGTCTTTCAAATCAATTGAGGCGATTACCATAACGAAAGTTTACCAGAAAGAGGAATTATATTCAATTAATACTGGTAATACCGGGAACGGCATAATTGAGTCAGTTGCAAAAACAGGCAGAGTTTTGAAAGTTCCTCAACTATCAGTTTTTTTTACTTGCTTTTTTTTAGTATCTCTGTTATTATTAATTGTATACAATTTAATATAACTCAATTCATAGAGGAGATTATTAAAAATGGAAATAACATTAACCAATGAAAATTTTCAGAAAGAAGTTATGGAATCAACCGTCCCTGTTCTTATCGATTTTTGGGCCGGCTGGTGCGGTCCGTGCATGATGATGGGGCCGGTAGTGGCCGAAACCGCAAAAGAGCTGGAAGGTAAAGTAAAAGTAGGAAAAGTCAATGTCGACGAACAGCCTGAACTGGCGCAGAAATATGGCATTATGAGTATCCCGACTTTTATGGTATTCCGTGACGGAGAAATTGCCGCACAGGATGTCGGTGGAAGAAGTAAAGAAGCACTGAAAAAACTCATCGGTTCTTATTAATAAAGGCATTTTTACTGTCTAGCAGCAGTTAAATTTTCTTCTGCAGCCCTGTTTTCAGAATCTGTTTTCTGAAAACAGGGCTGCTTCTCTTTTCGGCAGCAATGGACGGTTTCCAGCTGCCATGCTATACTATCAACGTATGAGTGAACGCTGTCTTAACTGTTTTCGTCCCGTAGATTACTGCCTGTGTAAATATATACAACCGGTTGATACAGGAATCAAATTCGTTTTTCTGATGCACCCGAAAGAAGCCAAACATCAGCGGACGGGGACCGGACGACTGGCACACTGTGCATTGACCTGCTCGGAAATTCTTATCGGATTAAATT
>JALCCK010000077.1 GCA_022640795.1 Treponema sp. | reverse complement strand
CTACAAAGGTGTACAGTTCGTTTGCGTCATTATAGACCGAACAGAGCGCCCTGGCCGTATTGAGCGCCTTTGATCCGCCTGCGGCAATAACGCCGTGTATATGGGCATTTTTTGCAAGATCAAGTGCACGCTGCACGTTTTTCGTTGTAGCACCGTCCGCCAGTTCGTCAAAAACAAAGAAATCTATAGTGCGATCGTTAAGTGATTGAATTATTTTCTTTGAAATTCCGACTTCTTTCAGAAACGGATCCATAATAACGAGATAGTGTGTTCCCCAGTCCTGGGCAAACTGGCCTAATCTGCTTGCAGTATATGAGCCTAAAATAATATTTGGTGAAATACGAAAAATAAAATCAGCCATTAAATACTTCTCCGGCAAAAGTTACGTTTTCAGAATGCACACAACTTTAAAGCAATTCTGTCATTCTATAATTATATCACATTCGTAACTAAAAAAAAGGCGGATCTCTGTCCGCCTTACTATATTATTCTGTAACGGCCCTGAATATTTTTACAATCCGTATGAAGCCATGATACCGTCTGCTGCCGAAGCGATCCGTTCGGGGTTCAGATAAGACGGGTCCTTAATTTTTTCTTTTATCTGATTTACCAGATCTGTCCGGATATCCGGTGTTTCATCCGCAACTTCCTTCAGATAATAAGCTTCAGCCATTTTTTTTGCTTCAGCAGACACACTTATGGAATCGGAATCGGATTTTGCCGACTGTGTCTGTTTGGCGCGTTGTGTATTCTGAATGCTGTTAAGAGGATTAATTCCTCCGAGCTTGTCTATCATCATCTTGTCCTACCTCTACGTCTTAATTATCGGATGATTTTTCGGAAAGTTGAGTTTTTTTGCTGCCTGAAATGAAAACGGCAAACTCCCCTTTTATGGAATCCCGTGCCGAAAAATTATTCCGAACCTCTTCCGCCGTTCCCTCTATAATTTCTTCATGGAGCTTTGTCAGTTCACGACCGATTACGATCCGGCGGTCAGTATCAATATCGGCAATGTCCTGCAGAAGCTTAACGATTCTGAACGGAGATTCGTAAACGACTACGGCACTTCCGTCCGCCAGCAGCTCCCGTAAACGGCTTCTTCTTCTGCCCGGTTTCGGTGATAGGAAACCTTCAAATATCAGCGTCTTTCCGCCTGCTCCGGCAACACTGACGAGCGTCGCAAACGCCGAAGGTCCGGGAATGGGAACAACTTCGTGACCTGCCTGCCGTGCGTATTCAGCGAGAACGGCACCCGGATCGCTGATTCCGGGTGTACCTGCATCGCTTGCATATGCCACCGTCTGTCCGTCGTCCAGCAGTTTTATTATTTTCTGCGACGCGACAGTTTCGTTCTGAGACCGGCAGGAAATCAGCGGTTTCCTGATCTCGAAATGTGTCAAAAGCTGTAGTGTGTGGCGCGTGTCCTCACAGGCAATAACATCGGCAGTTCTAAATGTTTCAAGCGCACGAAAGGTGATATCGCCAAGATTCCCTATTGGTGTTCCGACAATGTATAATTTTGACACAGCTATAGTATATATATAAAATTATGTTTTTACAAGCAGAAAACGGATAGAGCGCAGCACGTGTATTGAACAGCATCGGATATGGAATTAAACTGTCCGGTATACGGAGGTCCCAGTTTTGTTTTCAGCATCGTTTATATATAAAAGATTCCTGTCCGGCATCGTATTTTTTGCTGCAGCCGCCGCTTTTTGCGACGTTCCTGCCGATATGCCGGTAACGGCAGCCGATCCGTATGCAATTGATTCTTCCGCCCTGAAAGGGAACGTTGTCCAGGTCGCCGTGTATAAAGGGCCGGAACTTGACACCCTGGTACAAAAAAAACTCAGCACCTTTGAAAAAGGACTTATTACCTCCGAGCTGCAGTATGATGAAAAAGGGGTCGAAATTTCGGGAAATTTGTATACGTATTCGCCCGACGGGCTGCAGACCGAAATACAGGGGACCGGAGCCGACGGTGTTTTGAAATGGAAATATACCTACCGTTATGATGACCGGAGCCGTCTTTTGGAAGAAAACTCCTATGACGGCAGCGGAAATCTTGAATGGAAAAAAGAGTATACCTATACCGGGCAGAATTTGCTGGCGGAACAGATAACGTATAATGCCGACGATTCTGTGAATTTGAAAGAAAAATTTGAATATAACGCACGGGGGTTCGTTTCTGCCGCAGTTTCGCAGTATTCGGACGGCAAACTTCTGAAACGGGTCCTTTATACCTATACGAAAGGCGGGCACCGGGCGTCGGAGCAGTATTATGATGCGACGGGGCTGTATGATCAGATCGGGTACTCGTATACCGCAGACGGAAAGCTGACGAGTTTTTCATCAACAGGAGCTGATCAGCAGATTAAAAGCAGGACGTTCCTTTCGTATGGTGCAGACGGAAATGTTTCCCGGGAGCAGGTGTGCGATAAAGACGGAACGGTTCGTATGGACATTACGTATGTATATGACGATAAAGGTAACTGGATATGGAAATACGACGGAACCGTGTATGTTTTACGGAAAATAACCTACGGGGCGTAAGATGGCTTGTATACTGCTGGTAGAAGACAATCCGCTCATAACTGAAGCGGTTACCGGGTATCTGGAACTTGAAGGATACAAAACGGTTACTTTTAACAAAGTCCGGGGAGTGCTGGATGTAATCCGGCGCGGAGCCGCCGAACTGGTAATTCTTGATATTATGCTTCCCGACGGGAACGGATTTTCGCTTGCGAAATCTATCAGAGAAATATCCGATATTCCCCTGCTGTTTCTTACGGCGAAAGATTCGGAATCGGACAGAATTTTAGGATTTGAGGTCGGCGCGGATGATTATGTCTGCAAACCGTTTTCAACAAAGGAACTCATACTCCGGGTGCAGGCCCTGCTGAAAAGAACAAAACACGCGCAGTCTTCTGACGACCGGCAGCTGAAAAAATGGAAACGTGACGGTTCTATGCTGGAAATAGATGCCGAAAAGCATATCCTTAAAGTAAATGATGCTGAAATTTATCTTACCAGTACGGAATGGAAAATCCTGCTGTACCTCTGTGACTATGAAAATCAGGTTATTTCACGGAGTAAAATATTATCCGAATGTCTGAATTATTTTTTTGAAGGATCGGAACGTACGGTTGACACGCATATTGCAAATCTGCGGACGAAACTCGGCGGCTCGGACTGGATTACCACCGTCAGGGGATTCGGTTATAAATTCTGCGGAGATTCACGGTGAAGCAGTCAGGTATACACCGCAAAAGACAGTCGGGTATATTCCGCCGTGTGTATCTTGGGCATTTGACGGCTTCGTTTGCGGTTCTGGCTATTATGTCGGTTTTTTTTGTTTTTGCGATTCGTTCAGCAATAACGAGATGGAATAAAAACGAGACGGCAGATATTGAACAGATGCTGATGCCGGTTATTTCAAAGGTGCACCGGCTTGACGGAGGTCTCGATGCGTCGACACTTGAGTCGGCGCTGCTTCCGTATATAACAGATTCTCTTTACGTCTATGTTTTTGACAGGGACAAGCATCCTGTTCTTCTGCTTAATCGCGGGCAGCGGGTTTCACAGAAAGAAGTTGAAAAACAGGTTGGCAGCATGCAGACGTTTCTTGCGCTGAACAGCCCGTCGCAGATAAAAGACGGCGATGAAACCGTCGGCTATCTGTCGGTCGACAGTGTTGATTTTCTTGCGTACAGGACGAACCGGGAATTCGTTTCCAATATAAAAAAAGCAGTTGCTGCCGGTGCGGCGGGAGCAGTCTTTATTGCGCTGTGTATTTCCGCGTTTATTTCGTCGTCGTATTCGAAACAGGCGACCTCGTTAGTAAAGGAAATTACCGATTTCAGCGACGGGAACCGGCATATAAAATTTACCCATTCGGCTACGACTGAATTTGATATGCTGGTACGGTCGGAAGAAAAACTCCAGAAACAGTTGTGGAAGGAAGAAGCGCTGCGGCGCCAGTGGATGCAGGATATTTCTCACGATCTGCGCACACCGGTTACCGCGGTGAAAGTCCAGCTCGAGGCGATGGGCGACGGAGTGCTTGACTGCAGTACGGCCAGACTTGAAAATCTTCTGGGCGAAATCGTCAATATCGAGAAGCTTGTAAATAATCTTCACGAGCTTATCAGGTACGAATCTCCTGAAATGGTTATACGACCGGTATGCATAGATCCCGGTGTTTTTATTTCGGATATACAGGAACGTTTCGGATTTCTTGCAGAACAGAAACGGCTTCGCTATCACTGTACTTCTTCCGTAACCGGCTTTTTTGCTGCAGATGAATTCCTTTTACAGCGGTGTGTGTCCAATATCGTGCAGAATGCACTCCAGTATACGGCACCGGGCGGCTGCATTCTCGTTACGCTTGAACGGACAGGAGATCGCCGTGCCGACGGCAGACAGAACATCAGAATTGAAGTACGCAATACCGGGAGTCTGACGCCGAAAGACAAAGAACATGTATTTGACAGATTGTACCGGGGAGATTCTTCCCGGCGGGAAGGCGGTACCGGCCTGGGGCTTTCCATAGCAAAGGCTATTATGGATCTTCATCACGGTTCCATTTCAGCGGAAAACCGCGACGGAAACGTATGCCTGTGCATGGAGTTTCCCTTTCAGCCGGTACCGGAAGAAACGGCTGGAACAGAGTAAAGCAGTTCCGGCCTGATTAACGCTGCGGTCAGTCGGCCGCTGTCTGGGATTCAGTTTCCTGTTCTTCAGTATCTGCTGACGGTGCTGTGGTTTCGGATTCCGATGTGTCCGTTTCCGGTGATTCAACCGTTGTACCGGTTTCGTCTTCTGATCCGGTTGTACCTGTTTCTTCTTCCTGAGGAACAACAGTCGTTTCTGTTTCTGTCGTACTGTCTGTAGATTCTATGGTTGTAGACGTTTTTGCGGGTGATGAAGCGGCTGAAGTTTTTTCGCTGCAGGAAACAGTCAGTCCGGTGACAAGCGCCGTTGCACAGAGCAGCATGAATAGTTTTTTCATTTTATAACCTCTCGTTCTTTTTACGGAAAAACGAATCAAGACTTGACCGTACCGTTTTTCTCGTTTTTTTGAACAGGGATACTGTAGCCGGCGTATATCAAGATTTATCCGGGGAATTGTCAAGACTGTGTGAAGATTCCGGTTCCATTTACACCATACTTGTTCTCCGGTATACTTATGGTATGGCAAAGACGTTTGATGATAAAAAGATTATTTATACAATGGACCGCGTAAGCCGTGCATACGGAACGAAAGTTGTACTGAAGAATATCAGCATCTCGTATTATTACGGTGCAAAAATCGGTGTTATAGGACCGAACGGTTCCGGTAAATCGAGTTTGTTTAAAATTCTTGCCGGAATTGACGGCGATTTTACCGGCGAGACGACGCTGGCACCGGGATACTCGGTCGGCTATCTTGAGCAGGAACCGCAGCTGGAGCCGGGCAGAACCGTAAAGGAAGTCGTCAGCGAAGGGGTTAAACCCGTTACGGAGCTGCTTGCAGAATTCGACAAAGTAAATGAAGCGTTCGGCGATCCGGATGCCGATTTCGATAAACTCGGGGCCCGGCAGGCTGAACTGCAGGAAAAACTCGACGCGTGCGATGCGTGGAATCTGGATGCAAATCTGGAGCTGGCGATGGATGCGCTCCGCTGTCCTCCCGGCGACCGTCCGGTAGACGTGCTGAGCGGAGGGGAACGCCGCCGCGTTGCCTTGTGCCGGCTGCTGCTGCAGAAACCCGATATACTGCTGCTGGACGAACCAACGAACCACCTTGACGCGGAAACGGTTGCCTGGCTGGAACGGCACCTGAATCAGTATCAGGGGACCGTTATTGCCATTACGCACGACCGCTATTTTCTTGATGATGTCGCCGGATGGATTCTTGAACTGGACCGCGGCGAAGGGTATCCTTTTAAAGGAAACTACTCGAGCTGGCTCGAACAGAAAGAACTCCGGCTTGAACAGGAAGAAAAAAACGAAAGCCAGCGCCAGAAGGAAATGCAGCGTGAACTTGACTGGATTCATATGGGCGCTAAAGGACGGCAGGCAAAACACAAGGAACATATAACCAGATATAGCGAACTGCTGGCGCAGGAAGGTAAAACGAAACTGAAAGATTCACAGATTTCCATTCCTGCCGGACCGCGGCTCGGTACGGTCGTACTGGAGTCTCACGGGCTGACGAAGAGTTTCGGCGACCAGCTTTTGTTTGAAAATCTCGATTTTACCGTTCCCGCCGGTGCGATTGTCGGAATTGTCGGTCCGAACGGTGCCGGTAAGACGACGCTTTTTAAACTCATTGCCGATGCGGCAGGCCGGACGGTCGCCCGTGCGGACGGCACGGCAGGCGGCGAAAAACCCGATGCAGGATTTATAAAAGTCGGCTCGACCGTAAAGCTTGTGTACGTAGACCAGCTGCGGAGTAAACTTGATCCGGAAAAAACCGTGTGGGAACAGCTTTCTGACGGCCAGGATCTTATACGGCTCGGTGCCGTCGATGAGAAAGGCAGGGCGCTTGAAGGCGGCGTCCGGGAAGTAAACAGCCATGCCTACTGTTCATGGTTCAATTTTTCGGGAGCCGATCAGAATAAAAAAGTCAGCGTATTAAGCGGCGGTGAAAAGAACCGGTTGAATCTCGGCATGATGCTCAAAGAATCGGGAAACGTGCTGCTGCTCGACGAGCCGACGAACGACCTCGACGTTCAGACAATCAGAGCGCTTGAAGAAGCCCTTGAAGATTTTGCCGGCTGCGCGCTGGTCGTGAGCCACGACCGCTGGTTCCTCGACAGAATCTGTACGCATATTCTGGCATTTGAAAACAACAGCGACGTAAAATGGTTTGAAGGCAACTGGAGCGACTATGCCGAATGGCGGAAAAAACAGTACGGCGACGATGCCGACCGTCCGCACAAAACCGTATACCGCAAGATTACCCGGTAGGAATTCCTGCTTCCCGCAGAATCCGCAGCGAATTGGCGTTGATGATCTCCGTTACCGCTTCGACGGACCGGCCGAGACCGGACGCAATATCCGAATAGACGCGGCGGATGAGTGCCGGTGACGAATCGGTTCCGCCCAGCCACGGTTCTCCTGTCGGATTGTCGGTCTCCGCAAGCAGGAGCGGTTCCGGTACCAGACCGAGCAGCTGCCGTATGTGCGGAGAATACCGCGTTTCGCAGCCGAACGTAACCGGCCAGCCTCGACTCAGATAATCCCGGAAAACGGATTCGTCGCCATCGTACCAGTGAATGACCGGTTTACAGTGCGGAAAATCCTTTAAAATAGCTGCAATGCGGCGTTCGGCACCTTTCGTATGAATGACGCAGTATTTGCCGGTTTTTTCACAGTGATCGAGCTGATACAGGAATACCCTTTCCTGAATGTGCGCCGGAACGTCTTGTACCCAGAAAAAATCCAGCCCGATTTCACCGATGAGCGGAGATTCAGCAAGTAAAGGCTCTATAGTAGAAAGCCGGCCCGCATACCGGGCGGCTTCTGCCGGATGAATGCCGAACGTGGGAATAATGCGCGGCACCCCGCAGCCGGCGGCGGGTACGGCAGCAGGACCAGTGTACGCCCTGCCGGTACATTTCGCTATACTGTCTGCGATTTGCTTCGTTTTAAAAAACGACGGTTCATCGACGGCAGCGCTCACACTGATAAGATCGTTCTGCTGTGACAGCGTTTTTTCAAGTTTTTCCGTATCGGCATACGCATACAGATGCGTATGAAAATCAATATACATAAGCCTACTATACCGGTAACGGACCGGCCGTGCAAAGCGGAATCCAAGCTTATTGACAGATACCCCCTGTTTTTGATAGAATTAAAAAATCACGGGGGTGTAGCTCATCTGGCTAGAGCGCTTGCATGGCATGCAAGAGGTAAGGGGTTCAAGTCCCCTCATCTCCATAGACACTGTAGACATAATTTTACAGTGTCTTTTTTTTACTCTCCGTTTTACTAATTATATACAATACAATAATATAAAATTCCTCCGATTCTTACTATTGCTTTTAAAAACATTTAGTTTTACAATTTTGTGTAGACATAGTGTAGATAAAATTTCGGGGGCGTCTATGGGTGTAAAAGTACGTATAAAACGTGGCCGGTTATATCTCGATGTTATTCAAAACCGGATACATCATTGGGAAAGTCTGGGTATTGCTTTATCTGTAGACCCGTCAGAACGAAAAGAACAACTACATCTTGCCGATATTTGCAGGGCAAAAAGGGAATCTCAAATACTTTGCGGGCAGTGGAATCTTACAGACCCTGTAAACGGCAGAAAATCACTTATTCAATACATGAAAGAACTTGCCGAAGGCGTAAACGTAAAGACTCCTTTGTACAGAACGGTAAAATATCTGGAACAATACAGAGATGGAGGAAACATTCAGTTATCGCAGGTTACTTCAGAATGGGTACAGTCATTTCAAAATTATCTGTTGAAAGAAACCGGTCTTTCACAAATGACGGCAAGTCATTATTCAACGTCGTTACGACATGTATTAAACATGGCCGTTAAAAACAGAATTATTACATCAAATCCGGCCGATACTGTGAAAAATATTCCTATACCGGAAACCAACAAACCTACTTTAACCAGTGAGGAATTAAAACGCCTTGCCAATACCCCTATAAACGGTAAATTAGGGAAAGAAGTAAAAAGAGGTTTTTTATTTGCCTGTAATACAGGATTGAGAATATCGGACATTACAACATTAACATGGGCTGATATAGAGCAACGCCCCGTAAATAACAGGAATCAGTTTCCGAACTGGATTCACAAGTTACAGAAAAAAACAAAGCATTATGTTTCTATTCCGTTAAATAATACGGCATGGACATTAATTCAGCCCCGGGGATTCCCTTCGACATATGTTTTTCCTGTTCTTGCAGTATCGGGAACTCATACAGATAAATACATAAAAAATTGGGCTAAAAAAGCAGGAATAGAAAAAGTCATTTCATGGCATACGGCCCGCCGAACAGTTGCCACACTTGAACTTGAAAATGGAGTTGATCCGTTTACTGTAGAACGAATGTTAGGGCATACTAAAATACAGACAACGGCAATTTATGCACATTCAACAGATAGTATGAAAGGGAAAGCGGTCAATGCATTACCCGATATTTTGGATGTAGCAGAGCAGAAAAAAACGGCAGAAGGTAATAAATCATGAGTGGCTATACTATAAAAGAATTAGAAAATGCACAATATTTTCTTGAATTTTCAAAAAAGAAAATAAAAAAATTATCTGAAGAAATTTATTACTACCACAAAGGTTTTATCCTTTCTACTGAGGAAAAAAAATATTTTGAAGATAATATTTGGGATGAGATACCAGAAAATAAAAAGTGGCTACCCATAGAAATACAGAAAAAAGTTAGAATAAGTAATACTATAAAAAGAATTCTGGACTTAACAGATTTAGATACAAGTAGAATAAGTATGCAAGAAGTAAGAAATAAGGAAAGAACAGAATATCAGGATCTGGAAAATATTCTACACGAAGGATTTAACGAGGCAATAAGCCCAAAAGAATTTTACACAAAAATGGATTGTGGATACTATGCAAAAACAATTCCACTGTTAGAAAAAGGCATTGATTATTTATTAAAACTTGAGGGGATCGAATACAAAGATGTACCACAATATTTAAAAAATCTTGAAAACAAAGGGTTGATAGATAATGTTAAAGATAAACGTGTTTTATCTTCTTTTCGTGCTGTGGTAGATGCCTTAAACTCAGAAGAAAATATTGTTATTTCAAAAGAATTATTAAAGCAATTTAAAAAAAAAGATGGATCGATAATTCCCAATGGTACAATAAAGGACCTATATGATCATATTGTATTAAAAGAAAAAAAATCATTATGAAATATTTTGTTAAAATTCAGTGTTTTTTGTACGTCAAAAAATAATTTCTAATAAGTATCCTTATAGATATACAAGTAATTAAAAGAAATATTATTACTTGTAAATATATTTTAAGGAGACTTACGATATGCAAACTCTAATTGATAAAACGCCTATGACAATAAATCAGGCGGCAGAGTTTACAGGGTACAGTAAAAAATATCTGTACAGGTTAATTCATGATGGAGTAATTCCGTATTACAAACCGGATAACAGAAAAAAAGGAAAAGTCATTTTCTGTAAAGAAGAACTCGCATCATGGATTTTTAAAAATAGACGACAAACAGGATCGGAACTACAGGAAAAGGCGGCGACACTACTTTCAGGGGGTAAAAAATGACCCCTGTTGCAATCTATTATTTCAAACATATAGGCACGTCAACACGGTATCTTTTGGAAAGTCATGCCGGTAAAATAATCCCGGAGTTTCCGGCAACGTGGATACGTGGCCCTAATAAAGGCAGACAGTACATTGTCTACAGACCGACAGTAACCCCTCAGAGAGCCGGGCACCGTTATTTTTCTTTTACATTTTCACTGTCAGGAAACAAAACATTTACAGGTGTTACTCCTAGTGAAAAATATCCGTCTATGCTTTTCGGTGATGATAAAAATATCGGCCGAAACGATGCTGTATTATTTTTGTTTACAGAAAATGGTGACTGTCTGAATGTTTATTTTTTCGAGGGAGAGGCGGACAATGCCCTTGCTTTGTGGAATAAATGGACAGTAGGGAATCTTTGTATGACTGTAGACGCCATAACGGCGACACCTGAAAAAGTACAGGGAAAAAAAGACCCGCCGATTATGAAGGAACCGACGGGCAAATAAAACGTGTATTACTGAGAAGTATGACGCATTTTAATCATACAACTGAATTTTCCTAAATTCAATAGTATTTACGGCCCCTCAGATGTGTTTATTTTGACACTATGTGGAGCCGTTTTTTATACCGAAATAGAAGTTTTTACGGGCTATTCTGTAATAACTCAATTAGACCCCCAAATTCTGGGGAAAAGGAATTATAAAAGACATGATTGATAATATAGTATTCACAGTAACAGGGCTAAAGGCTAAAGTATGGAGATTGAATATAAAACCGGATTACCAGACAGGGGCGGACCATTACACGGGTCATATTGGAAACATGGCAATACACGAAACATTGAACGGTGTAACGATAAATGGAAGCATCGCCAAATACATACAGGGCGAGAATGAAACACCATTAACCCGTGAACAGGTGGCAGAGGGATTATATAAACTGGAAAAAGAAACGGGGTTAAATCTAAAACAAGCAATTTTACGACGTGTTGAAATCGGAACGAGCATTATATTGCAAAATCCGGTTGCTGAGTATTTGCGAAATTTTGATCCGTTACCGAGATATAAACGAATCAAAATAGACAACACAGCAGGCCTAGAAAGTGTAACTTATCATACTAAAACAGGGGCAGTCGCATTTTGTATATATGATAAAAACAAAGAACTTGCTGATGGAGGGGAACACATTCCTGTTTTATTTCAAGATTGCAACATAGCCCGTCTGGAATATCGCATATTGAACAGAACGGGTATAAAATCCCTGTTAGGAAATGGTCATGATTTAACACCATGGAATATTACAGATAAAGAAACTTATAGGACACTTGCGGGGCAATTTTTTGACTTTTACAACTCGATACCTAAAACGGGACGTCGTATATTTATTGATGGCGGACGGGAATTAAAGCCTTCAGGATTTTCTGAAGTACTTGCAGAAGCCTATAAACAGGGACATCCAGAGCAGTACCGGGCTTTATTACAGCAGGCAATAGACAGAGGTATAGTTTCTTCTAAGAGTACCGAACGCATACGAGAAAAAGGACGCAAAAATGCCCGAAATTACACATTTTCCGACACAAATGGATTGATTACCGAACTTGACGAAAAAGTGCAGCAGTGGGCTTCCTATGGGGCATAAAGATGACTTTAGAGGGAATTTTTAGAGAAAACATGCCATCAAAAATTAGCATCTTTCAACATACAACATTATGACCTCGATAAAACAGGCCTCCCTAAAAGGGGTTATAATCCCTCTGTATTTTGTTGTTCAGCATCGATTTGTTTTTTCATATTAATAACTTCTTCTGGGGAAATATATAAAATAGCAACAGCCCAATTATTATTTTTGTCATTGTATGATAAATCAAGCAAAATAGCCCCACCGTCATTTTTTTTCCATG
>JALCCK010000076.1 GCA_022640795.1 Treponema sp. | reverse complement strand
TATTCTGTCTGAAAAAAATATCACACGGTCAGGTTACGTTTTTACTAACCCGGTCAAATTCAGCCTGTATTTCTTTCAGAAACAGCCGGGCAATAGCAGAAAGAAACCGGGATTTTTTCCAGACAAGTACCATAGGATGCATGATACGAGGTTCTAGCGGTATAAAACGCAGCTTGCTTGTCCCCGACGTATTTATAAGATTATCCAGAGAAAGTGCATTTCCCAATCCGGTCTGTACCATAAGAGCGGCATTATTAATAAGATTGAACGAACCGATAATATGCAGTTTCCGTATGTCATAGCCAAACCACGAAACAAAACTCTGCGAAAAATTCTGCCGGGAAGCAACCAGAAGCGGCATATTCTTTATAATTTCCGGCGTAATTCTTTCATATTTTCCATACGGTCCGTCTTTCAGTACAAGTACCCCTGCCCTGTCGGAAACGGGAACCGGAATATAATTGAAGTTTTCTTTATCAACCGGTTCGAGTAGCAGCCCGAAGTCAAGAACTCCGTGATTGAGACGTTCTATGACCGCATCAGCGTTTCCCGAATAGACGGAATACTGTATGAATGGCTGTTTTTCATGCATATTCTTCATGGCTGTACTCACAAGACTCATTGCATCGGTTTCTCCGGCTCCTATACGCAATTCACCATACAGGGATTCCTCCGTCGACCGAAATTCAGCAGCAGTCTGCTCGGCAAGTGAAATAATTTCCTCTGCCCGTTTTTTTAAATGCAGTCCTTCGTCCGTCAGAACAGTTTTTTTATTCGAACGGATAAACAGCGTTCTGCCCAGTTCCACTTCCAGCTCCCGAATCTGACGGGAAAGCGTCGGCTGCGTTACATGCAGCACTTCAGCAGCAGCCGTAATATTCTGTTCTTCTGCAACTGCAAGAAAATATTTTAAAACACGTAATTCCATACAAACTCACTGGCCAAAGTATAAATCAGGGTACCATACATTGCAAGCATGGAACCGTATACGGACAAAGTATTTTACAGATATACCAGACTATCTTATATTTATAACAGAAAATAGTAGGGAGATGACAAATGGAAACACTAGAAGAATTCAGTAAAAATTCCCCGTTCGCACCGGGAAATCCGAATGATGCGTATGCACAGTATTTCGTAGGAAAAAGCTATCTGAACATGCTTTCACTGGAACAGGTGATTGTCGGTAACGTGACCTTTGAGCCGGGCTGCCGCAATAACTGGCATATTCACCATGCAACAAGCGGCGGCGGACAGATGCTCCTTGTTACAGCAGGACGGGGATGGTACCAGGAATGGGGAAAACCGGCACAGGAACTGAAACCGGGCGATATAATTCACATTCCGGCAAATACAAAACACTGGCACGGAGCAGCAAAAAATTCATGGATGCAGCACCTTGCAATCGAGGTCGCAGGTGAAAACTGCAAAAACGAATGGTGCGAACCGGTGTCGGATGAAGACTACAACAAACTGAACTAGAAACGGAGGCAGAATATGGCGAAAGTAACGGCGGGAAGAGATCAGCTCGGAGATTTTGCGCCGAAATTTGCGGAATTGAATGACGATGTGCTGTTCGGACAGGTCTGGTCACGGACAGATAAACTTTCAGTACGGGACCGCTGCATTGTAACGGTGACAGCACTCATGGCACAGGGACTGGTGGACAGTTCTTTCAAATTTCATCTGATGAATGCAAAAAAGAACGGCATTACAAAAGACGAAATGGCAGAAATTCTGACTCATGCGGCATTCTACGCAGGATGGCCGAAAGCGTGGGCAGCATTTCGTCTGGCAAAAGAAGTTTATACTGAATAGTACTTCAGTCGCGGTTTTTAAGGAATAAGGAACCACTGAGCGGAATTTACCCTGTGGTCCCGGGGAGATAAAACTGTGAAACTAAAAAACAGAATAGTGATTCCGGCTGCAGTTTTCGGCTTTTTTCTGCTTTTTACAGGAAGCTGTGCAGCGGCCGATTCACCGGCTCTAAAAAAATCAAACGTATTTACGGAGGAAACCATGAATATTACTATCGGTAGCACGATACTCACCGCAGAGCTGGCAAACAATTCTTCTGCCCGAGCCCTTAAGGAAATGCTTTCAGACGGACCGGTTACGATAGACATGAAGGATTATTCAAATTTTGAAAAAGTCGGCGATTTGGGAAAAAGTCTTCCGACAAATAATACGCAGGTAACAACGGAAGCAGGTGATCTGATTCTGTACCAGGGACATCTGTTTGTCATTTATTACGCTCCCAATTCATGGAATTTTACAAGACTGGGAAAAATCCAGAACGTAACGGCTTCTCAGCTGAAGCGTATTCTCGGCAGCGGAGACGTGACCGTTACGCTTTCGCAGGACTGATTCCGGTTGCGAAAAAACACTCAGGGATGACATACCATTATGAACATACTGGTAAAAAATGACACGTATACAGTTGAATTTGAACTCAACGAAACTTCCGTTTCTAAAGATTTTCTGAAAAAACTGCCGATGGCTGTTATAATCGAAAACTTTGGAGATTGTGAAAAGACATTTATCATAAAAAACCTGGATGTTTCTGCCGCAGAAGAAAAAAACTGTCCGGCGGGAACGCTGGCATACTATGCTCCATGGGGAAAAATAGCGCTTCTCTATGACAATTTCAGTGCCTTCCCGGAACTGTATGTACTCGGGCATGCAGTTGCCGGGAAGGATGCTATTGCAAAACTGTACGGGAAAGTGGAAATAAGCGTTTGTGGGCGGTAGTCCGGCTACGACGCTTATTCATCCATATCCCCCTGAAATTTGGAAGGATACAATAAAAGTGCAGTACTAAATACCCAAAACTATAAGGGGTATAAAAATGAAACAGTACAGCAAAGGATTCAGAGAACAGGCACTGGAATTGTCTGATGAAATCGGATTAAAAAAAGCATCCGCGCAGCTCGGAGTTGTTTACGGAACACTGTCCGACTGGCGCAAGAAAAGAGCAAAAGCAGAACGGACAGGAGAACCGGAAGATGAAATTGAACGGCTGAAAAGAGAAAATGCGGAACTGAAAAAGTCAAACTCGATTCTCAGGGATGCGCTCTGTTTTTTCTTAGAAGACCGGAAGAGATAAAAACCGGCGGATACTTCACGTATATTTTTATTTCCGCACAGGGAAAAATATATTCAGACCGCCATATGTGCAGAGTTCTTTCGGTAAGCGAAAGCAGTTTTTACAAGTGATTGAGAAACCGCAGCAGGCCAAAGCCGTGGCAAAAGCTTCTTGAGATTATGCACAGGATTCTTGATGCCGCAGAGGACAATGTGAACTATGGAGTTGAACGTATGCAGCTTGCAGTGGAGCAGCGGGGAGTCAAACGTTCGTATTCAACGGACAGAAAATGGCTGACTGACATTTCACAGGGTCAGTACAAAGACGGCAGGCTGTATATTGCACCAGTCTTTGACTGTTGTTACGCCGGTGAAATAATCAGCCTTGAGTGGATACCAACATGAAGAAAGAACTTTGCATGAAAGCGGTGGAAAATGCATACAGGGCCAGGAATCCGGAGAACGGCATAATTATTCACAGCGATGCAGGAAGACAGTACACAAGCGGTCCATACAAAGAATTGCTCGGGAAGTTCCACGCAGTTCAGAGCATGAGCGATGTGGCAAAATGTTACGACAATTCGAGAATGGAAAGCTGGTTTGCAACATTGAAAAAAGAAAAGCTTTATAAAAAACAACACTGCAGAACTGACAGTTGAAGAAGTAAAGCAGACAGTCTGGCGATATGCTTTTGTTTATTATAACCGCCTTCGATCTATAGAGAAAGGACAACAGCCGGTAACGCAGTTGCTTAAATAAATTTAGGGTATTTTGGGGCTGAACTGTTATTAGCCATTTCAATTCTTCAAGTCTTTTATATTACAAGCAATTATATTCGGAACGACAGGATTTGAACCTGCGACATTCTGGTCCCAAACCAGACGCGCTACCAACTGCGCTACGTTCCGTCGATTTCATACTATACTGCAAGCGGCTGTAAAAATCAAGTAAAAGCGACCGGCAGCTGTTCAGCGTACCGGAAACTTTTTTATCGTATGATATCAGCTGCAGGAAATAAAAAACCTTGTAATTAACAAATTACAAGGTTTCTAAAATTGAGCCATTCGTGATTCGAACACGAGACCCACGCCTTAAAAGGGCGTTGCTCTACCTACTGAGCTAATGGCCCATGCGTTCATTGAGCAGCAGCTCATTTGTGAATGCTTTATTAATATATTCTTTTGAATAAAAAATGTCAAGTAGGACCTTCGTAAAAATAAAAAATATCATTCGAATTGACAGGTATTTCATGTCTGCTATATTATGGACGATATGGAAAATCAAAGCAGTTCTGGCATAATAAAAAGACATCTTCTCTGCGTAGGGAATGTCTCGGTCGACATAAAAGCGTACAGCGCAGAAGACACGTCTGTTGAAGCCTATCGGGAAGGTTCCATCGAATTAGTACCGGGAGGAGTGGCTCGTGGAATGGCCATTAATCTGAAGCATCTCGGACTTGATACTGCTATTCTTTCGTCAGTCGGAAAAGATATTTTTGGAGATTATCTGCGGCAGGAACTTGAAAAAGAAAAAATAGATACGACCCTTCTTTCAACTAGTACCGAACGACGGACAGCGCTTTTTTCCGTCATGGCCAGTCCCGGGAATCCTGCAGCATGCATCTATTGTACAAATATTTTACGAGAAATAATACTGAATGATAAAACGCGCAGATTTATAGACGACCACAAAATAAATACACTTGTTATGGATTCAAACCCCGAACCGGAAACATTAAAAGATTTTTATGAATTAAAGAAAGAAAAAGATATGTTTGTCTTCCAGAATGCGACAGCTCCAGATATTGCAGCTAAATCACTTAAATGGGCTCCATTGATAAATTTGTTCGGCTGCAACGAATTTGAGGCCTCCAGCATACTGGGAGAAGAAGCAGCCCCTGATCTGGAAACCGCTGATAAATTTCAGAAACTAGGATTCAGAAATTTTATTATAACATTCGGGGAACGCGGCGTTATGGTCAGAATCGGAAATGAAACGTGGAACGAACCACCTTATACGCCTGCCATGGTTGTAGATACTATCGGCGCGGGGGATGCCTTTGCTTCTGGCTTTCTTATGGGATTTTTAGCAAAGAAGCCGATTAAGCGCTGCATTCATTATGGGCTGGCATGTGCAAAAGAAACACTGCTCACACGTCAGACGGTAAGCACTATATTAAATGCCGGTTTTCTGGAATCCTATCCTGGAACTCCAGAAAACCGGCAATAAATTTTCCGGTGAAATTAATCTGCTTTTGAGAAATCACTCTTTGCAGCACCGCAGACCGGGCATACCCAATCATCCGGTAAATCTTCAAAAGCTGTTCCTGGCGCTATTCCGCCGTCAGGATCACCCTGCTCCGGATCATAGATATAACCACAGAGATTGCATACATATTTAGCCATGTCAGCCTCCTGTAAAAAGTCAATCGGAGATTATCCACCGTTGCCGGCAAAAGTAATAAAACCTGTCAAGGTTTATCTCTCCGATGCTCTTTTTTTATCATAGCATAGAACAGAATCGTTTGCAAACCCTTTTCAGAAAATAGTCAGTTATACAGATTCGGCTTTTCCAGTCTCATCAGGAGTCAGGGGGATAATAAGATTCAGCAATATGCCGAATACCGTGGCCAGCGCGACGCCGCCGAGACTAAATTGGAATGAGTGCCCGACATCGAACTGCAGAACACCACCGCCGATACCGATCACCATAACAACGGAAGATATGGTAAGATTCCGTTTATCCTTATAATCGACACCACTTTCAACAATAGTACGGAGACCGCTTGAAGCAATAAGGCCGTACAACAGCATGGAAATGCCTCCCAGCACAGGACCGGGAATAGTCTGGATCAGCGCTCCGAATTTCTGGCAGAAGGAAAGAATAACCGCAATGACTGCGGCACCGCCAATGACCCAGACGCTGTATACCTTTGTAATAGCCATAACACCGATATTTTCACCGTACGTGGTATTCGGCGGACCGCCCCACAAAGACGCCCAGGCCGTTGCGAGTCCATCTCCGGTAAGCGTACGTTTCAGTCCCGGTTCTTTATAAAAATCTTTTCCGACAACCTTTGAAGTAACCAGCGTATCACCGAGATGCTCACAGATTGTTGCCAGAGAGACAATGATAAACGTCAATATCGCAACAAAGTTAAATTCAGGATGCATCCAGAAATAATGCCCGGCCGTATCCGTCTGCAAAAACGGTAAACCGAACCAGTGTGCCTGACGGACACCAGAAAAATCAATTATCCGATAGGCAGGGACAAGCTGTCCCATAATCAGCGTAAAAAGATAGCCGCCGAGCAGTCCGATAAGAATAGAAAGGGTATTAAAAAATCCCTTAAAGAATATTGTCGCTGTAACTGCTACCGCAAGCGTAACCATGGAAATGCTCAGATAAACCAGTGAATAGTCAGAAGAAACTCCTGTTGAACCGATATACATTGCTTCTTTTATGGCCGTCGGTGCAAGATTTAAACCGATAACAATAATAACGGACCCGATAACGACCGGAGGCAGGGCCTTGTCTATCCATCCTTTGCCCGAAAATTTAATAATAAGGGCAACAATACAATAAAACAGGCCGGCAGACATAGCACCGCCCATAGCATACGGCATTCCGTATTTACTCCCGATAGCAACAATCGCAGGAATAAAGGCGAACGACGATCCCAAAAAAGCCGGCACCTGAGCACCGGTCACTGCAATATAAATCAGTGTTCCGGTACCGGCCGTAAAAAGCGCCGTAGAAGTACTTAATCCGGTCAGCAGGGGGACAAGAATAGTTGCGCCAAACATGGCGAACACATGCTGGAAACTCAACGGTATCCAACGGGCCAATGGGGGTCTGTCTGAAGGGCCAAGAATCTGGTTGTTAGTCATTTCATACCTCATTTTACATATAAAAAAAGCAGATTCTGTACGAATCTGCTTTATATTCTCTACATAAATCTTATATCCATAACAGTTATATCGTCCGAAAGCGGAGTCTTCATAACCCAGTTATCGACAGTCCGTTCAACAGTTTTTTTAATTTCAGAAGGAGCACACTTGTACTTTTCCATAAAATACTGCTTGACACGATCTTCCCCAAAACGGGTTCCGTCTTCAGTCTGCATATCGGTAAAACCGTCAGAATACATATCAATATGAAGTCCTGATTTTAAAGGAATTGCAACAGACTTTTTATTACTACCGTTACCTTTTAATTCTCCGGTAATTTCTCCCATCCCCAACGGTGGCAGAGCAGCTTCCATATGTGCAAGACCGACTCTCTGCACACCACCTTTGTCAACCGGCAGCAATGCATAAACCAGCGTATGGCCGCAGTTAAAAACCTTAACCTTTTCCGTCTTCATATCAATATAACAGAGTGCGCCTGTAATAAAATTTCCAATCGGCATGACATTGGTAAGATACTGATCAAGTTTTGCAGTTATTTCACTTGGATCCGGAGATACTGCATTCTGTAAAATTTTCAACATGGAAAAAAAGGCACTCAACAATACCGTTATAAGCGCAGCGGCAACATTTTTACCGGAAACATCGAAGCAGCCAACAACATAAAAATGATCGGCAATTTTTGCAGCCGTATAAAAATCACCACCGACCGCATTTGCCATCCGGTTCCATATCGATACTTTAAACGGCAATGCGGTCAGATCGGTCTCGGTTGGAAGCATATTCTGCTGGACATTTTTCGCCTTTTCAAGATCCTGTTCACGGATCGTTGCCAGATGATCTTCAATAACATCAATCGAAATTATCCCGTAAAAACTCTTATTCAGTTGATATACCGGGAAATAAATCAATCCCCGTTCAATACTGATTTTTGTAACTTTATTAATAACGTTGGCAAAATACTCACGCGCATACAATACTATCGGGCATTCTTTTGTATACTGAATACAGTCCGACGACATAAAACGTTTCAAAACAGTCCCTGTCGCTTCCTCTACTTCCTTCCGGGTCAGTACGCCGACAACCGTATCGTTATGCTCGATAGGGACAGCAGCAAGCTCAGGATCATCCGCGAACATTTGCCTGACCGTATCAAGTGCCGCATCGCCGCTGACCGGCTCAACATATTTAACGGCAGATCCAAGCTGCCTGAACGAAAAAAGATTGTTCCGCGATTCAGCAGCCTGCTGTTCGCTATTCAATTCCGATGCTTTTTCAGAACTTCCATCGGAAGTAAAAAACGAGGCATCTATAAATTCTTCTGTATCAGACATCTTTACACCTTACATAAAATCATCAGGAGACAGTATAATTAAGCTATTGTAAAGCAGCGCAGCAGTTCTGTCAAACCTATTTTTAACAGAAATTTAACGAAATGGAGCTTTAATTTCAGCCGAAAAAATCTGTTGGAATCAGCAGTAATGTATTATGTGTTTGTATTTTCGGATGTAAATTTTTTATTCAACGACAGAAACATTCCAAGAGAAATGAATACCGCTACTATATCTGCCACCGGCTGCGCATAAATAATTCCGTTCTCTCCGGCAAAAAGCTGTCCGAGGAAAAGCATCGGTATGTAAACCAATCCCTGCCGGCTGATTGAAAGAATGAGAGACTGAAATGCTTTTCCCATAGCCTGAAAGGTAAATTCAAATACAAACATAACTCCGAGAACGGGATTTGACAGCATAAGAGCCCGCAGCATGACCGCTCCGGCTCTGACTACTTTTGGATTTGGAATAAAAAGACGAACAATAGAACTACAAAAAAGTATATAAAGGATGGTAAGAATTGTTCCTATAACAATATTACAGATCATTGCAAATTTCATAGCACTCTTCATCCGATAAAAATTCTTTGAACCATAATTATATCCCACCAACGGTTGTATACCCATACCCAATCCCAGCTGAATAAAAACAACCAGCATATTCGCCTTCATCGCAACACCCATTGCAGCAACAGAAATATCACCATACTTAGCAAGCAGTTTGTTCATAATAATATTACTTGTACTCATAAGGACATTATTGAATGAAGCTGGTAACCCAATCGCGATAACACCGATAAAAATTCCGCCGCCGATTCTAAAATCTCGAGGTTTCAGGGACATAATGGATTTTCCGCTTATAATGAAAACAAGAAAAAAAACTATAGAAACAATATTTCCAATAACAGTTGCTATAGCAGCTCCCTGAACCCCAAGTCCCAGTAAAGGGACAGCAATATACCCCATGGTAAAACGCGGTAAAATAAAAATAGGATCAAGGACAATATTCGTTATTGTGCCCGCCATCATCCCTGACATAGACATTTTTGCAGCACCTTCTCCTCTGACAAGATTGTTAAAAGCAGTTGAAAGAACAACAAAAGGTGCACCCCAAGCGACAACAGCTAGATATTGTCCTGCCGGATAGAGGGTATTATCACTTGCTCCGGAAGCACGAAGTATGGGATCTTTAAATATAAGGAATATTACCGCTCCAACAAGACCCGCAAAAATTCCCCCATAAAAACAAAAAGAACTGATATGCCTGACCTTGTCCAGCTGTTTTTCACCCAGCGCCCGAGACAAGAATGTAGACCCTCCGATACCAAAAATATTGCCGGCAGCCATCAAAAGAAGAAAAACAGGTGTCGCAACAGACACCGCCGCAACAAGATTTGGATCATTGAGCCGGCCCACAAAGAAGGTATCGACCATATTGTAAAAAACGGCAACAATCATGCTTACTACCGTCGGGACAGCCAGTTTTGCGACAGCTTTCGGAATGGGATCTTTTTCAAATATATCAATATTTTCTATCATTTTATCTCCTAGTAAGCAATTCTAAAAAAGTAAGATGACCGGAAATATTCCAGGAGTCGGCTGCAATTCAGAATTCTTACATAATCACGTACTGTACATTCAGACATGAATGACAAAAGAGAGACTTTCGTATGTATTTTTTTATACAATAAACAATTCAGGGACACAATTCTGATTACAAAATCGGAGGTTACTTACGGCATCTCTATTTTTTATCTTACACCACTTTTTTCGAATCCATTTTAAAACACAAAGATAAATTTTTCAATAGACTTTTCAACGTCTTATGTTTTTTCTGTCAATGTAACAAGATAGCTGTTATATTTTCACTCAAAGTGCTAGTATAGCCCGCTATGGAATATAGCTACTTAATTACAACAACCTTCATATGGGGAAGTCTTTATGTTGTAACAAAAATCGCGCTTGCAACCGTACCGCCCATTACGCTGCTACTATTCAGATATGCTATTGCTTCTGTTGCTTTTGGGGTATTGATTCTCGTATCAGGTAAAAAAATCAATTTGAAAAAAGATACCAATAAAGGATATAGCCTTTATTGGTATCTTTGGTTATTTTGCGGGAGTCGCCGTACAGATACCAGGGACCAAATATGCAGGTACAGCGCTAGCTTCTCTCGTAAATTCATTAAATCCTGTCTTTATTACACTTTTTGCAGGAATCTACTTGAAGGAAAGAATCAGCGTCTCAAAAATACTTTCTATTTTATCAGGACTCATAGGTGTCTATATCATCATATCGGGCGCACAGGGAATTGAATTGAAAACAGGAGTTATTTTCTCTATCGTATCGGTTATACTCTGGCCCATATCCTCTGTTATTGTAAAAAAAATATCAAGGACCTATGATCCCATTATCATTACAGCAATGGCATTTTGGATCGCTACGGTGCTCAGTGTTCCCTGCAGCCTTACCGAAATCACCAGTACAAAAAACTATGATATTTTTACTCCTCAATCCATTGCATGTATAGTTTATCTGGGAATTATTGGTACAGCTGTCCAAATCTACTCAGAAATCTCAGTCTTTCAATATTCACAGGAAGCAAAAAAAGCATGCAAACTAAATAAAACCGAACAGACTGCGGGCGGGAGTAGTACACAGTGATATTCAGAAACCGAAAGAGTAATTAACCGCGGAACAGTTTATTCACGCGGTATAATGGAGTGCCGACTTTTTTGTCTTATTCCTAGAGTGCATGAGCACAGGTACAACAGTTATCAAGTAATGTCAACGCCGGTGATAAAATGCCGAAAAAAGCCGGAGAATAATTGCCGGAAGGAAGCATAACAAAGGGGTCCTAAAACCTTATACTGTTGGTTAACAAGACTAACAAAAAAGGAAGAAGAACCCCATGGAGCAGAATATGCTGAAAGCGCGTGAATTGCAAGCGCAGGGCATGACACAGGTGGAAATTGCGACAGCAATCGGAAAATGCGAACGGACAATCAGAAATTATCTGAAGAACGAACCGAGGAAACGAAAAAAAACAGAACGGCCAAGCAGACTGGATCCGTACAGAGCATTCATAAAAGACATTATTCAAGAGAATCCCTCCTACAATGGTGTAAAGATTTTTGAACGTATACAAAAGATGGGTTTTACAGGCCATATTTCAATTGTCAAAGAATACATAACAGAGCTGAGGAAATCTGAAAATCGTAAAGCAGTCATACGCTTTGAAACAGAACCCGGCCACCAGGCACAAGTCGACTGGGTATTACTTGGAAAACAATGCATCGACGGAGAAATAAGGAAGCTCTATGCCTTCACTATGGTGATGGGGTATTCAAGAATGCCGTTTGTCTGTTTTACAACGAAGATGGACAGTGCAACACTTCTGGAAAGCCATATACGGGCATTTACCTGGTTCGGCGGAATACCAGACGAAATACTTTATGACAATATGAAAACCGCGTGGGTATACGATGGTGAGAAATGGCAGACAAACAGGCAGCTTTCTCTTTTTGCTTATTATTACCGGTTCATTCCGAAACGGTGCAGAATACACAGACCTCAGACAAAAGGAAAAGTTGAACGGTTCAATAAGTACCTTCGGGACAGTTTTTTCTGCGACTATGACGGTAGAGGATTGTCGATACCTTCATTGAACGAGGATGTACAGCACTGGATAGGAAAAATACAGGACAACCGGCTTGTACAGTTCAATAAAAGCAGACGGGAACGATTCAACGATGAAAAAAAGTATCTGCATGAAGTTTCTTCTGTCCCCTTCGACGTACGGAATACACTGCCGGTCATAGTAAACCGCGAGTCATGTATTACATATCAGACAAA
>JALCCK010000075.1 GCA_022640795.1 Treponema sp. | reverse complement strand
GTTCCTTAATATTCTGCATAATGAGCGATTCTGTCCTTTTATCAACAGCAGAAAACGGATCATCAAGCACCAGCAGATCCCTTTTGTGATAAAGTGCCCGGGCTAAAGCAATACGTTCCTGCTGTCCACCCGAAAGCCGGATGCCGCCGTTACCGACAAGCGTTTGCAGCCCGTTTTCCATCCCGGTAAAATCTTTATCAAAACAGACCGCATGAAGCATGGCAGCAGCGTCTCCTGAATCACCGAGCGTTACGTTTTCATAAATCGTATCGGACATAAGGCAGGCATCATGCCCCATATATGAAATATACTGACATAGTTCCGACGGTGGAATTGAAGAAAGCTCCCTTCCGCAGACGGTCAGCATTCCTTCGTAATTCATTCCGCCAAGAAAAAGCCTGCCCAAAGATGATTTTCCAGAAGCAACGGGACCGGTTATCCCTGCTATCTGGCCCGGTTCAAGTTCCAGATTCACCGTTTGAATTTTTCTATCCGACCCCGGAACGGTAAACCCTGTATTCCGCATCACCAGAACCTGGTGAAATGTATTTTTATCACTGTCCCGGGGAACACTGCATTCAGAAAACCGCACGCTGCAGCTGTTCTTCCACGCAGTCATAAACGGCTTTATACGACTCCATGACACCTGCGCCTTTTGAACCGCATTAAACAGTTTTCCGGCATGGCTCGCTTTTTCCGCCAGTGCGGTAAAAAGAAAAATGTACGTAGAAAAAACGCCGATCGACCACGTTCCCTGCAGAACATTCGATGTTCCGGCAATAACGACAACTATGAGGCCGCAAAGCGCAATAATCCGGTAAAGCGGCATCATTGCATTCTCCCACACAGCAGCTGCAACGGCTTTTTTTTCATATTCAGCACCAAGACGCCGGTATGACTCATAATTATCCGATTCACGGCCAAAAAGCCGGTACATGACTGCATTCCCGACATAATCATACGTAACGTCGGCAACATGATCCATGCTTTTTCTCCATAATTCATTGCATTTTGTAATGACGTGCCGGAGCCGGCCGGCAATAAACAATGCAAGCGGAATAAATAACGTAGAGAACAGCGTAATCTTCCAGTCATAGCTGAGCAGCATAATAAAATACGATGCAAGGAAGACGCCGGTATCAAAAACCTCTGTTGTAAATTTACGCATACCTTCTACGCATGCATCAACGTCGGAAACAGCCTTGGTCATAAGGCTGCCCATATTTTCATGATTTAAAGCAGCAGTACTTTTTCCGGTAATACTTTCATAGAGTACGGAACGCATAGCAAAGCTTATATTATTTGCAAAACGCCGGACATAAAAGCGTTTAGCAGCCCGGGCAGTCTGGACGATCGCAATAACAAAAATAAACAAAAGAGAAAGAGAGACAACCTGCCTGACAGATTGCCGCCTGGCGACCGCATCTATAAGTTTACCCTGAAAAACAGGGCCTGCCAGAAGTCCTACATTATAGATAACTCCGGCGAGACTTACTCCCGCCAGCAGAATTTTTTCATGTGAAAAATAGGAAATTATTCTATCCGGTTCACGTACAGATTCCATTTTGCCGCACCGTCCAGCAAGCCGGATCGTATGTTTTACCGGCTACACTTTTATAACATACTACTTTTTTTAAACAAATTACAGTACCCAAAGGTTACCGGTAAACTGCTTTTTCCCCTTGAATAAAACGCAGTAAAAATTTATGATAAGGTATGGTTGAATCAAACACAACAGTACAAAATTCAATTCAAGACTTAGTTGATCCGAAAATATATGAAGCAATTTCTACATTTATAGCGGCGGACGACAAGCAGACACTTGTTGCAGCGGCAAATGTCATTGCCGGCGTCTTCGGCTCGGAAGAACCTTTTTTTTCATCAGGTGCTCCCAAAAATCACGAAAAGCTCATCACCAGTTTTCATAAAAACCTTATGCTTCTGATACAGAAAACATGGGTTGAAAGTTCAGATGCAGAACTGAAAGAACAGGTTCTTTTCCAGCTGGAAGAATTCTGCGGCGGACTCCGCACAAAATCATGGAAAGAATCCTATCTGTCATTTCTGGAAATACTCGACAACGTTGTCTATCTGATGTTCGGTTCTCAATCAAAAAGCAATGACTTTACGGAATACGCAATGCGCATAGATCCCGAATTCGGTATCTTCTGGCTGTACTGTCAGAACCTGCCCAGGGAAAGTAGCTGGCCGGATGCAAAATACCGTATTGCTGTTTTCCTCGGCATGTACTTTCTCGCAAACTACTAGGGGAAATACTGCTTAAACCGGCGTTCCGTGGAGCAGCCGTACTGACGACTATTCACAGGAGACAATCATGGATATACCCCGCATAGGACAAAGACTCCGGAAAGGAGCTTTCATACTCTCTGCACACACGTCCGAACAAAAGAATCATGCGCTCGCCTGTGTTGCCACAGAAATCTTACATACTAAAGAACAGATATTGTCTGCAAACAAAAATGATATGACAGCTGCCCGAAACCGTGGTATGTCGGAAGCGCTGCTTGAACGACTTATGCTCGACGACAAGCGTATAGACGATATGATTACCGGACTTCAGACAGTTGCGGCGCAGGCAGATCCGGTCGGAGAAATTGTTGCCGGATGGACAACACCGAATGGTATGCAGATAAAACAGGTCAGAGTGCCGCTCGGCGTCGTTGCAATCATATACGAATCGCGTCCGAATGTTACAGTCGATGCGTTCGGTCTTGCCTATAAAAGCGGGAATGCCATTCTGCTGCGGGGTTCTTCTTCTGCCGCTGCATCCAACACCGTACTCGTAGATGCAATCAAAGCAGGTTTGAAAAAAGCTGGGAACGACGGAGTTCCCCAGGCTGTAGAACTTGCCGACTGTTCGACACATGAAAGTGTTAACCAGATACTCACGGCGACCGGAATCATCGACGTCGTGCTTCCGCGCGGCGGAGCTAAACTCATAAAGCTTGTCACTGAAAATGCAAAAGTTCCGGTCATTCAGACGGGAAGCGGCGTCTGCCACCTGTACATCGACGAATCGGCCGATATAACGACCGCAGTCAGAATAGCGGAAAACGCAAAAGTTCAGCGGCCGGGAGCATGCAACGCAATCGAAACCATTCTCGTCCACCGTTCGCAGCTGCAAACGTTTCTGCCGGAGCTTGAAAAAAAACTTGCCGGACGTGTACAGATGCGGGCAGATGAACGGTGTTATCCCATACTGAAAAATGCAGCAGATACTGACGAACAGGCAGCCGGTTGCACAACCTGCGGAAAATATGGAAAAAATTGTGTCATAAAAGCTGAAGCGGACGATTTCGGATTCGAATTCCTTGATTTTATTTGTGCGGTAAAAGCAGTTGATTCACTCGAAGAAGCGATAACGTTCATTAATACACATAATACCGAACATTCCGAATCAATCGTGACGAATAATCTCAAACACGCTGAACGGTTTAAGGCACGAATCGACGCCGCATGCGTCTATGTGAATGCTTCTACCCGATTCACCGACGGAGGGCAGTTCGGATTCGGAGCGGAACTCGGTATCAGCACGCAGAAACTTCACGCCCGCGGTCCGATGGGGATCCAGGCACTTACAACGACAAAATATCTTATCGACGGACAAGGACAAATACGATGAGCAGCCTCGGCATAAAAAAAACCGCGCAGGCGGAAGAGGAAAGCAGAACCATCCAGGGCGCAATCAGAAATGCGCGGAAAATCGTTATAAAAATAGGCAGCAACACGCTCGCCAAAACAGACGGAACGGCGGACCTCGATTTCATGAAAAATTTTGCGGCTCAGTGCCACACGCTTGCAGACCAGAATAAACAGTTTGTACTTGTATCTTCCGGTGCACAAGTAAGCGGACTTTCCACTATATCCGGATGGGCCAGAAAACGGGACGTCCATTACCGGCAGGCACTCTGTGCAATCGGACAGGTCGAACTCATGAAGCAATGGCGGGATGCTTTCGCTGAACAGAATATGCATATCGGACAATTACTGCTGACAAAAGAAGATTTTGAAGACGATCATAGAACGCTCAATATGAGGAACACGCTCTTTACGCTCGTCGACGAAGGAGTCGTGCCGATTATCAATGAAAACGATTCCGTATCATTTGACGAAATCCGGATCGGGGATAATGACAACCTGAGCGCCCTTACCGCAATTCTCTGGAGCGCTGACCTTCTTATTCTGTTCAGCGACATAGACGGCATCTATACTGATAACCCAAAAACCGATAAAAATGCGAAACTTATAAAAATTGTTCCGGATATCGACCGGCTCAAAGAAACCGTTACGATCGGAACGGCAAACACCTTCGGGACAGGAGGCATCGCCACAAAAATCGACGCCGCACGTCTCGTAACATCTTACGGTATTCCGCTGATCCTCGCGAACGGTAAAAACGGGAAAGCTCTGACAAATCTTGCAGAGGGAAACGCTACCGGGACACTGTTTCTGGCTGACGATAAATGCCTGCTGCATGTTCTATAGCGACAAGAAAGAGGTAAACGATAATGAGTAACATAAAAAAGGCAAAAATCGTATTCATCGGCTGCGGTGCCATGGGAGGCGCAATTGCAGAAGCTGTCTGCCGTACATTCAATCCCGTGAATATCGTCGTAACGGCAGCTCATCCTGAACACGCACAGAGTTTTGCAGAAAAAAACGGCTGCACAGCGGCCTCCAACAGCGAAGCCGTAAAGGATGCAGATTTTATCTTCCTTGCGGTAAAACCGGTATACATCAGCAGCGTACTGGCCGAAATAGGACCTGTCGTCAAAAAAGATGCGGTTATTATTTCAATGGCTGCCGGAATAAGCCTTGAAAAACTGACATTCGCAGTGAAAAACACTAATCAGTTGATCCGTATCATGCCCAATATGCCGGCAGCCGTCGGCGAGGCAATGACAGCGCTCTGCTGCGGGACACAGGTTTCTGCAGCACACATTGCAGACACAAAAACACTACTTGAATCTGCCGGTAAAGTCGAACAGGTAGATGAAAAACTGATGGACTGCGTTACTGCTGTCAGCGGTTCCGGACCGGCCTATGTCTTTATGTTTATTGAAGCACTTGCAGACGCAGCGGTACGTCACGGAATGCCTCGGAAGCAGGCCTACACCTATGCGGCTCAGACAGTAAAAGGAGCTGCAGTTTCCGTGCTGAATTCCGGCAAAACGCCGGCGGAGCTGAAAGATCAGGTCTGCTCACCCGGCGGAACAACGATCGCAGCCGTTGCGGCGCTTGAAAAATACGGACTGCGCAACGCTGTCATAGAAGGCGTAAAAGCCTGCTATGACAAATCTGTCGAAATGGGGAAATAACCACCCGGCAACTATGATGAATCTTAAATATCCGCTATAGTCTTATTCCCGTATACATCTCTCCAGTCACAACTGAAAGCGTCGACTGCAGAACGAATAGCAGCAAGCCCGACGCTTGATTTCAGAATATCGTACCCGACGGTACAGGCCTCGGCCCCGTTCGAATAGGCGGAAACAACCTGTGCACAGTTTCTGAAACTGGCTGCCAGAATCTGGCAGTCACAACCTGAACGGCAGATCATATCCGACAACTGTCTGATTACCGTATCCGCATCCGTTCCGTTATTCACCATTCTGTTATAGTACACGGCAATGTACCGGGCTCCGTTCAACAAGGCCCATATTCCCTGCGGTGCAGAATAAACAGCCGTCGCCGTAACATTTTTTCCCGCAGTAGAAAGCACTTTTATAACCCTGAGGCCCTCAGCTGTCACCGGGACTTTAATAAACGTCCGGTCACCGAGTTCCCGGAAAATCCGTTCAGTATCCTTCATCATCCCATCATACGTATCCGCTACAACCTGCACATGCAGACTGCGTTCCGGTCCGATCACTTTCCGCATCTGCCGGAGATGTTCAAAAAAATCCGCAGGCCGCTGTTTTTTAATAATAGAGGGATTCGTCGTAACCCCCACGACCGGTAAATAACTGCAGCCTTCTTTAATTTCATCCAGATTCGCCGTATCCAGTAATAATTCCATTACATTACCTCTTTTTCAGGGAACTATATCCCGACAAGATAGGGAAGAGCACAATTCTTACATTTCGTTATCACTTATTTGATTGTCCATAATATGCATGTTTCCCAAACTTTCTGTTCTGATGTTTCCGTAGTATAGCTTCAGGTAATTTTTTACATTTACCATCGGACATAACCATCTGACAATATGCCATCTTAGCAATATATTCCAGAACGACACTATTCATTACTGCCTTTTCAGGACTTTCACCCCACGTAAAAGGAGCATGATGAACGGCAAGTACGCCCGGCATACGTTTCGGATCAACCCCTTCCAGCGCCTGAATTATACTGTTACCGGTATTTTCTTCATATCCGTTTTCAATCTCTTCAATTGAAAGTTCCCTTGTACAGGGAATATCACCATTAAAATAATCCGCATGTGTTGTTCCCATGCATGGAAGAGGAACCCCCATCTGAGCCCACATTGCGGCGAATTGAGAATGTGTGTGAACAACACCACGAATTCCGGCATCTGCAAAATGCCGGTAAATAATTAAATGTGTAATAGTATCTGTGGAAGGCCGGTATTTACTATCTCTCACTTTTCCTGTCAAATCGAGAACAACCATATGTTCCTCTCTCATATCAGCATACGGTACACCACTTGCTTTTATCGCAACCAGTCCAAGTTCCGGATCATATCCGGAAACATTTCCCCACGTAGAAATTACTAAATGATTAGATACAAGACTTAAATTCGCTTCAAGTACTTTTTGTTTTAATTCTTTAACTGTTCCCATTTTTTTCTCCTTCTGTGTGAATATTCCTCATTCTCATTTTTCTAAGACGTTTCATAATTGGACTTTTGATTCCGAAAAAATCATGAAGTTCATTATATATGTCAAATAACTGTGCGTAACGCGCGACATTTTCAGGAATCGGTTTGTATACAGTTTCCTTCTTGCATGCCATAGTTCGAACAGCATCCATAACGGAGTCAAAACCACCATTCTTTTTATCTGCCGCCGCTGCACCCAATACAGATGCACCATATGCAGCGGCAAGCGACTCGTCAGGAACATGGATAGTTCTATTACAAACATCCGCATAAATTTGCATCATAAAAGGATCTTTTTTCGGGATTCCTCCACAGGCAAATAACTCTTCTACTGGGATTCCATAATATTCAAAGGTATCTATAATCTTTTTTGTCCCGAAGGCAGTACCTTCCAAAAGTGATCTGTATATCTCTTCCGGCGTCGTATGCAAATCAAGCCCCACCAATGCACCGCTCAAATCGGAATCAACCAATACGGTCCTATTGCCGTTTAACCAATCAAGAAGTACAAGACCGTTTTCTCCTACCGCAAGTTTAGAAGCCTTTTGTGCCAGCAATGCAAATACTGAACATTTTTTTCGGGAAGCCTCTGCCCGTAAGTCTGCATTACTATACGACCGTGCAAACCAGTTAAATATATCACCTACAGCAGCCTGACCAGCCTCATACGAATAAAATCCTGGTAAAGAGCCATTATTCACAACTCCGCAAATGCCGGGAACAGGTTTATATATATCCCCTAGCAGAAAATGACAGGTCGATGTTCCGATACTCATAACCATCTGCCCTGCTTTATGCATGCCAATACCAAAAGGAACAACTCCGGCATCGGTATGTGCAACAGCGACTGCTGTTTTCATGGTAAGTCCTGTATCATGTGCTGCAGTTTTCGTGAGGAAACCTGCTCTATTCCCGATCGAAACAATCGGTTGTGAAAGTTTCGTCGATACAATGTCTTTCATGATAGGATTTAAAGCTGCAAAAAAATCGCTGTTCGGATACCCTTCCTGTTCATTCCACAAAGCCTTATAGCCTGCCATAACATTGCTTTTTATAAACTTGCCACATAACTTATAAACAAGCCAATCGGCTATTTCAGAAAAACATTTTGTTGCATTATATATATCAGGAGATTCTGCAGCTATCTGCATAATTTTGGGTATCATCCATTCACTGCTGATTTTTCCACCGTAATGAGACAAAAAATTCATATTATAATTAGCAGCTATACGATTTAACTCATCCGCATAAGGCTGCGCAGCATGGTGTTTCCACAATTTGACATATGCATTCGGAGAAGAAACAAAACTGGCATTACTGCTCAGAGGCTCAAAATTCTCATCAAGGGGAAGAATTGTACATGCAGTTGTATCAATTCCAATTCCAATAACGTCGTCCGGACTGACAGAAGTCTCCTGCAGCAGATCACGAATACTTTGTGTCAGCATCGCATAATAGTCGCATCCATCCTGAACAGCCCAACCAACACCGAGTTTTGTACCGGTCGGAAGATTCTTTTCCATAACACCGTGCGGGTATGATTTTTCGACGTGCGCAATAATTTTATGTTTTCCCACTTCAACCAGAATAGCCCGTGATGTCAGCGTTCCATAATCAATACCAATCGAATATTTCATTAAATTCTCCTAGTAACTAAAAATTTTAGAAGATTCATAATTCTTTTATATACTCTCCACAATTAAAATATAATCTATTTTAATTGCATATTCCTTAGAACACCCTAAAGTACAAATTCGCCTATGAACATAAATTTCAACAGTTTTTTAATGATAAATATTTATACAAATATGGTAATATATAAACATTTAAATACCAATATGTCAAGAAAAATGTTTAATTTTTTTCTTTTTTGTTGACATAAATAATAAAAATTGTGATAATATGTTATAGTTTATTCATTTATGGAGAAAAAAATGAACCCAATAGAATCTGGTACATCTATATTAAAAGAAATATTTAATAGTTTTAGCATGATAGATGGAGCAGAAATAACAAAACTAATTGAAAAAATTAAACAATCCCAACGAATTTTTTTTGTCGGGGCCGGCCGCTCAAGAATAATGCTCTCGGCATTTTGCATGAGGCTTAATCATTTAGGAATAGAATCGTATATGGCAGGTAATATTCCTTGTCCCCCCGCCAAGAAAGGAGATCTGGTTATTGCAGCCTCAGGCTCATGTGAAACCCCATCCGTTATAGCTATATTAAAACGTTTAAAAAAACTCGACATCGATATTTTCCTGTTTACAGCAAATCCGAAAATCAATATAAATAATATTGCGAATTCAATCTTAAAAATACAAGCTCCTTATAGATTCAATGAAAACAAAAATAACAGTACTCAGCTTATGAGAACTTTATTTGAACAAGTCGTCTTTTTCGTTAGTGAGACAGTAATAAAAGAACTAAGTTCAACTATTCCTGTAAAGGAGATTATTGCAAGACACACAAATCTGGAATAGATAAATATTAGTACCATCTATGCAGAAAATATAGCTCAAGAATTTTTTCGTATTAAATATGTTACTCGCCAAATTTGAAAGACTGCTGCAATGGTTATATTCATTTCCCATCACGAAGAAATAGAATCTATGAAATAGAAATATGGCATCAAGAAATGTATGATCTTGCGTCTCTGTTATGTACTTAAAGGATTGCTAGACAGCTATCAGAAAATGATGTAAAGGCTCCCTCATAACAGAGACGCAAAGTAAGTTTTATGAAGAATGACTTTATATCCATATCTACAACAGGAAATAGAAAGTGTTGTCTTGAAATTAAAAATCTTCTGGACAGCAACGCCAGATTGATACTCTCCCGAAAACAGAAATATTCTTTTGTTTAAAAGCATACAGCCGTTTCACGAAAATCGTCATCGGTATAACGATGGATCCGATAATTCGATTCAATTTTATTCTTCGGAAAAATTGATGTACCCAAAGTTCCAGCATAAATAGTATGGGGCAATTGAATCAGGAGGTTCTTCAAAGGCCTAATGATGCCGGACTTTTTCCAAATATTGATTCATATTAAGACTAATTATCAGTTTCCCGATTAAATATTCAGAACAGCCAAGTATATTGATATTTTAACGTCCAATACTAAATGTTTAAAGAGATTTTTGACAAAGCAGCCTGACAGATTTTTTTTCAAATGAAGTTGTGAATACTACTGGACACGATCTATTATTACAAACTAATGAGTTTTGGAGTAATCTTAAAATTAACTTTGGTATTCTTTTCTGCAATATTTTATTTACATAATGATAAAATTTTCCCATAAAATGTTAAAAGTATATTACATTTTTTGTTGACATATGGATAAACGTGTGATACTTTATAACAAGATGATACTAAAATCATATAGGAGGAACCAAAATGAAGAAAAAAACACTAGTAGCCGGAATATTGATTCTAGGCTTATGTTTTTCTACATTTGCGAATGGGTCAAAAAAAGACGAAAAGGCAACTAAGCAAATCAAGCTTGCCTATGTAAGCATGAATCTGGCAAATCCATGGAATGTTGCTGTAAAAAAAGGGTTTGAAACAGCATGCAAAGAGCTGGGAGTACAATATTTATCTATAGATTCACAATATAAGGTAGATAAACAAGTCTCCGATCTTGAAAATTTAATTAATGATAATTACAGTGGATTCACATTTACCCCGATAGATCCTAACGCCACACGAAAATTAGTTGAAATAGCAAAATCAAAAGGTATTGCAACTGCAAGTATTGCACAAGCACAAGACAATGTAAACTTGGTATATACATTGAAAGAATATGATTACGGGACTGCAATTGGGACACAAGCTGGAAATTGGATTAGATCTAATTTAAATGGACTTGCAAAGGTAGCAATAATATCGCAAGATAATGTTGAAGCGGTTATCCCCAGAGGAAATGGAGTCCAAGATGCTATCCTTAAACTATGTCCAAAGGTCGACATAGTTTCTCGCCAAGCTGGAGATACTCCTGAACTAGGAATGAAAATTATTGAAAGTGTTTTACAACAGCATCCAGATTTAGATGTTGTTGTAGCAACGAATGATTCCGGCGGAATAGGTGGTTATAGGGCTATGGTTTCTATGGGAAAAACTGCAAAAAATAATGCTGTCTTTTCTGGAGATGCAACAGCAGAGGCACTTGCCTGCATAAAAGAACCAAACAGCATCTATAAAGGAACTGTAGATTTGTATCCGTATAAAGGTGGTTATGAAAGTGCCAAAATTCTTTATAAATATGTAACAGAGGGAATTCCAGAAAAACAAGAAGTTATTTATTTGCCATATGTTCAGGTACCTCAGAAAGATGTTTTAGACGGAACTTATAAACCTCAAAATTAGATTCAAAAAGTAAGGTCTAAAAAAGAGTTAGAATCTATTAAATGATTCTAACTCACTCAGAAGGATAATTTTATGGACAAAAACATATTAACAGTAAATAATCTCTCAAAATATTATGGGGTAGTAAAGGCTTTAGACAATGTATCATTTTCTATAAAAAAAGGGGAAGTACATGCCATTTGTGGTGAGAATGGAGCTGGAAAATCAACCTTTATAAAACTTCTTACTGGGGCCAGTATTCCGTCATCTGGTTATATAGAATTCAACGGGGTTACGTATGAACGCTTAACCCCTCGGCAGGCTATTAATATTGGTATAAATGGGGTCTATCAGGAATTTAGTTCAGTTCCATATTTAACTGTCACTGAGAATATCTTCTTAGGACGAGAAATAAAAAAATTTGGATTCAATGATGTAAAAAAAATGACAGAAATTGCCAATACTCTATGTAATGAAATCGGTATTAATTTAGATGTTACGAAAAGAGTCTGTGACTTGGGATTGGCATATCAACAAATAGTAGAAATATTGAAAGCAGTTTCCCAAAAACCACAATTCATAATAATGGATGAACCAACAGCACCATTAACAATCAATGAGACTGATATTTTATTTAATATCATTATAAAAAAATTAAAAGCAAATGGAACAACTATTCTATTCATATCACACAGATTAGAAGAAATATTCCAAATCTGTGATAGAGTAACAGTTTTCTGTGATGGGAAATATATTATAACAAAAAACACTTCTGAATTAACAAAAAAAGATCTCATTGCTTATATGGTAGGAAGAGAATTGAGAGATGATTATCCACATCCTTCTATTAAACCAAGTTCTGATATCCTAACTGTTACCAATCTATGCAGTAAGAAATTAAAGAATGTTACTTTCAAATTAAAGAAAGGTGAAATATTAGGATTTGGAGGATTAATAGGTGCAGGACGAACAGAATTAGCGAGGGCAATCATTGGAGCTGATAAAATTCAAAAAGGAGAGATAAAATTAAAAGGGAAAAAATACTTACCCAAAACTCCTCGAAAAGCAATATTGAATGGTATTGGACTTATACCCGAAAAGGTAGTTTTAGCCAAAGTAATGGCAACAGATTGTGATATTCTGATCTTCGATGAACCAACCAGAGGTATTGATGTTGAAGCAAAACAGGAAATATATGAATTAATGTGTGAAATAGTAAATAA
>JALCCK010000074.1 GCA_022640795.1 Treponema sp. | reverse complement strand
AACTATCTTTCCGAGTTATTTATACGGCAGGAGAAACTTTCCGTTACCGATTTCATACTGCAGGAGCGGATCAGCGTCGCAAAGGACCTGCTGCTGTATTCGGCCTATTCGTGCGGCGAGATAGCCGAATATCTGTGCTTTACCTCGCAGAGCCATTTCGGACAGCGGTTCAAAAAATCGACCGGCATGACACCGAAAACGTATCGTAATACATACGGCAGAAAGGAGCTGACGGAATGATTACCGCAATAGTCGTAGAAGACGAACGCCTCATCAGAGAAGGCATTACGGAACAGGTCCCCTGGAAGAAACTTCATATAGATGAAGTAAGGACTGCGGCAAATGCGGAAATCGCACTGAATACATGCACCGGCTACCATCCCGATATCGTCATATCGGATATCCGGATGCCGGGTATGGACGGTATTACCTTATGTACAAAACTGCGCGAACTGCTGCCGGACGCACAGATTATTTTCATAAGCGGTTATTCTGATAAAGAATATCTTATGTCGGCAATCGACCTGCATGCGGTACATTACATTGAAAAACCCATTTCGCTGACGGAACTTGTCGGCGCCATACGCACTGCCGTCTCTGAACTGCAGAAAACACGGACTGAAAAAAACAATGTTTTACATACGCTGCTCAACGCTTCCTTCTCCACACAAAACGAAGATCCGCTGCTGCTGCAAACCAAAACGACGACTTTTTTCGTCACGGTACTGCAGCGGAGAGGCCGGTACGGTACGACGGAAACCGATGCCTTCACCGATACCTGTAAAAGAATCCGGGGCTGCGGAATGCCCTGCCTCATTGATTTTACGGACGAACGGAAAATGGTTGTCCTGTTTTTTTCGGAAGACAAACGGAAACTTGCGGAACTGTATCAGAATACCGATTTTTGGGCATCGCTCGTCGGCAGGCAGACACAGCGGAAATCTCCTGCCGCGTTTCCCGCACCGGAAAGCCTGTTTGCAGGGATCGGCATACAGACTGCCGGATCCGGCGGAGTACGGCAGTCGTATGAAACTGCCGTACAGGCGCTGAACTGCCGTTCCTTTAAAGGATGGTGTAATTATGCGTACAACAGTGAAGCATATACGGAACGGACTGCCGCACCAGAGCCCCGCCTGTTTGCTGATTTCAAGAAAGCGCTTGCGGACAGGCAGGAACAGCGTGCACTGAATATTCTTTCCGCAGTCTGCCGGCAGCTTGTCGGTGCAAACAGTCTGCTGACTCATCCGGTCCGCAATCTGTATTATACACTCGACGACGCGGTACAAAAAGCATACGGCGGAAGGATTCCCGACGCAGCGCTGCCGGCGGAAGGTACCGCGATAAAAGAACACGCAGAAACAATACAGGAACTGCATGCATATCTCTGCTGCAGCGTTCATGCCGCGCTTTCCGCAGAAGACACCAGAAAAAGCAGTTTTATCTGCAAACGGATTACGAACTATATACAAAATCAGTACGCTGACAAACAGCTTTCGGTTCAGTCGATTGCCGATGCAGTCTTTCTGACACCGACCTATATCAGCTGCCTGTTTAAAAAAGAAACGGGGCAGACCATCGGCCAGTATCTGCTCGAGTACCGGCTGAAAAAAGCGGAAGAATTTCTCAGGAATCCGCAGTATAAAATTTACCAGATAGCCGATATGGTCGGATACGCGGACGCCCACTATTTTGCGCGGCTGTTCAGAAAGCAAACCGGATTAAAACCTTCGGATTTCAGAAACCAGGCGGACTACCATGAAAAACCCCGTTGCTAAGATAAAAAACTACTACAAATCGCTGGCATTAAAGAAAAAACTTTTCTACTCATATTCGATTCCGACCATAGTTATCTGTGCACTTATCGCTCTTACCTTTTATCCGTTTTTCTCTTTTTACTATAAACGGCAGTTCCGCAACATTCAGACACAGGCCTGCGTTCAGGCGGTAAATTTTATTTCGCAGTACGTCGGCAATATGTATTACATTTCCCGCCTGATAGAAAACAATGCCTCGGTTGCCGCTATTATTTCCGGCGAAGGGCTGTCGGACAAGAGATCGCTCGACGCGCAGTACCGGGAATTCTGGAAACTGAATACCGAGCTGCAGAGAATTTCCGTCACGAATTCAATTTACCGTATCGGCATCTATATGCCGGACAATCTTATTTACGCAAACAACTATTATTATTTCTATCCGGAATCGTTACTGGAAGCACGTCCGGATTATCCCGCACTCATGCAGAAACTTTCCGCCGGGAAAAAGGTTTTCGTTTCACTGATGGAAATTTCGTCCTACAGCCCGACAATCAGCAGAAAAGAATACAGTTCGCTGCTCGGAACACTGCCGGCACCGGGAACCGGTACGAAACAGCAGACGCTGATAACAAAAGTCGAAATTCCTGTTTCCGAATTTGAAAAAATTCTGCAGAATGTAACGACGACGAACAGAGGACTCGTCTACCTGCTCGACGACGACGGCCAGTATATCACTTCATCAAATGCCGCCGAATACGGACGGCTGCATACCGGCGGCGGGCTTCCGGTCACGAAAACAGGTTTGTGGACGACAAAAAAAATCCCGGGACACGGCGATTATTATGTACTTTCGTACAACATACAAAAATACGGCTGGCAGCTGTTCTGTCTTATTCCCGTTTCCGAATATCACAAACAGGGCAATGTTATTCTTATGGTTATTCTGGCTATCTTCGTTCTGCTGGCAGGAACCGTTTTTGCCGTTTCCTATGCACTTTCTTCTTTCTATACAAAACGGCTGACAACGCTCAGCAGAACGATGAGCGAACTCGGCCGCGGTAAATTTACCGCACTTGACTCTTCCGGTTCACCGCAGTCGGGAGACGAAATAGACGGTATCTACCGCAATTTCAACTATATGGCGGCAGAACTGCAGCGGCTCATGGAAGAACATTACCGGCAGGGTAAAAACGTCGTTACCGCAGAACTGCGGGCACTCCAGTCACAGATTAATCCCCACTTTCTCTACAATACACTGGATCTGATAAACTGGGAGGCAATGAAATACAAAGCGGAAAATATTGCCGAAATCGCTCAAAATCTCGGGCTTTTTTACCGGCTCAGTCTGAATCACGGCAAAGCGGCAATCCTGATTAAAAAAGAACTTAAACACGTCGAATCCTACGTCAATATCGAAAACGTGCACTTCGACGGCGCCGTGCATCTGGAAATAATCGTACCGGAAAAAATACAGTCATTTGCCTGTCTCGGAATCATTCTGCAGCCGTTCGTGGAAAATTCCATTGTACACGGTATTGCAGAACATTCTGAAATAACGGAATGCAGTGTCTGTATCAGTGCTGAATTCGACGGAACCGATATTCTTTTTGACATCAGGGACAACGGTCCGGGAATTACCGGAGAACGGCAGCGGCAGATACTCGCTGACCGGGATTTCAGCAGTACCGGAAACGGATACGGCGTACAGAACATCAATTCAAGGCTTAAACTCTGTTACGGCAGCGCATACGGCGTCACGTTCGACAGCAGCAGCGGAAAGGGGACCATTGTACACCTCAAAATACCGGCACTCACGATGGAACAGCTTGAAGCACGGCTTCAGTAGTGTTTTTTCACAAAAAGAATAAAAAAATCCTCTTTTTCGTAGATTTTTTATCTTTTCCGCAAAGGAATCCTCCCTGATACTTACCCTGTAAGGGAGGTCCGGCAATGGAACACTATATAAAACCGCCTGTTAATTACCGCCGCAGAAAATACGCTGCGCTGCTTTCAATGGCTGCTCCTGCCATTTTAATTACGCTTGCGTTTGCCTATTTCCCCATGTCGGGGTTGATACTTGCTTTCAAGAATTACCGGTTCGACCGCGGCGTCTTCGGAAGCGCATGGAACGGGCTCGAAAATTTCAGATACCTTTTTCAATCCGGCACCGGCTGGCTGATTACCCGGAATACAGTACTCTATAATCTGCTTAACCTGCTGACATCACAGGCGCTCGCAATCCTTATCGCACTGTTTATCAACGAGCTCCACAATATGTTCTTCAGAAAAGTAACGCAGTCGGTTATTTTTCTGCCGTATTTTATTTCATGGGTTATCGTCGGTACGTTTGTCTACAATATTTTCAATTACGAGTCGGGAGCGCTCAATACGCTGCTCAAATCCCTGAACATGGATCCGGTTAACGTCTATGCCAAACCCGGCGTCTGGCCGTGGATTATCTGTTTTTTCAACGCGTGGAAGTGGGCCGGGTATAATTCGGTCATCTACATTGCAGCTATCACCGGTATTGACCCCGAACCGTACGAAGCAGCCGAAATAGACGGTGCAACGATTGTCCAGCGCATCCGGTACATCACAATGCCGGGAATTCTGCCGACGATTATCACGATGCTGCTGCTGCAGGTCGGCCGTATTCTGCGCGGCGATTTTGAAATGTTCTATCAGATTGTCGGAAATAACGGGCAGCTGTTCAATGCGACGGACGTTATTGACACCTACGTCTTCCGGTCACTGCTGCAGAATTCCAACCTTGGAATGACTGCAGCAGCATCGCTCTATCAGTCGGTGCTGTGCTTTGCCATCATAATGATTGTAAATGCAGTCGTTAAACACATTGACGCAGACTATGCGCTGTTCTGAACACAAGAGGTACTTCTATGGAAAAATCTGTTTCAGTTAAAATACGGGACCGGTCGAGTACGCCGTTCTATATCTTCTGTTATCTTTTTGTACTGATTATCGCCGTCGTATCGCTCGTTCCGTTTCTCATGCTTATTTCCGGTTCGTTCACGTCGGAACACGAAATACGATTCAGCGGGTACAGTCTTATCCCGAAAGAATGGTCTGCTTCGGCCTACCGGCTCATTTTCAAAACACCGCAAACCGTTATCCACGCCTACGGAGTCTCTATTCTGATAACCGCAGCCGGCACGACGCTCGGCTTATTCATTACCACAATGGCCGCCTACGTTATCAGCAGAAAGGACTTCAGGTACCGCAACGTACTGTCATTCTTTTTCTATTTTACGACGCTGTTTAACGGGGGAATGCTGTCGACGTATATTTTTTACATCCGCTACTATCATTTAAAAGACAGCCTGTGGGCACTTATCATTCCGGGTCTGTTCAACGTATTCTATCTGCTCATCATGCGGAGTTTCATATCGTCCATTCCCTCTGCCCTGATAGAATCCGCAGAAATAGACGGAGCCGGCGAATACCGGACCTTTTTTCAGATTATTCTGCCGCTGCTGCAGTCGGGACTTGCAACGATCGGACTGTTTATTGCGCTCGGATACTGGAACGACTGGTATAACGCGATGCTCTATATCAATTCGACGAACAAATATCCGCTGCAGTACATGTTGTACACGCTGCTGCAGAAAACCGAAGCAATGTCACGCATTGCAAGCTCGGCGGGCATACCGGTTATGGACATGCCGTCGAACAGTTTGAAAATGGCAATGGCGGTTGTTGCGACCGGACCAATCATTCTGGTCTATCCCTTCGTTCAGAAATATTTTGTAAAAGGAATCACCATCGGTTCCGTAAAAGGATAATGAAAACCATAATTCAGGAGGAAACAACTATGGTAAAGAGTAAAATAACAGTGCTGTCGGCAGCGCTCGTACTGACGCTGGCCGCAAGCCTGCTGACCGGCTGCGGAAAAGAAAAAACCGCTGCCGCGGCGGATGAAACGACAAATCTTGTTATGTACGTCATCGGCGACCGTCCTGCAGGTCAGGATAAACCGGATGCTCATTTCAACGAACTCATCAAGGACAAGATAAACTGCACGCTAACGGTAAACTGGATCCCGTGGGCCGATTTTACGAATAAGTATCCGCTGCTGTTTTCGTCGGGCGAAGAATTCGATATGGCCTATACGGCTGCATGGCTCAATTTTACGTCGCTCGCACAGAAAGGTGCCTTCAGGAATCTTGATGAACTCTGGCCGAAATATGCCCCGAAAAATTTTGCACGGCAGTCCGAAGCGGCAAAACAGGAAGCAACGGTCGACGGACATTACTGCTGTGTTCCGACTCTGCTTGCAACGTATACGGCATACGGACCAATCTACCGCACGGATATTATGGAAGGAACGGACTGGAACGGAAAAATGGATACGTTTGCGGATATTGAAGCATACTGTGATATTGTCAAAAAGACGCATCCGGAAATAGATCCGATAGACATCTACGCACAGGGATCCGAATGGGACGATACGTATATGTATTCGCTCGGATACCGGTCCTCAAAAAACGCAACAAACGATTTTCTATTCTATGATCCGCAGCAGAAAAATCCGAAAATCATTACCTACTACGAATGTAACACGATTCCGCAGTTTCTCGATATGATGGCACGCTGGAATAAAAAAGGGTTCTTTACAAAATCGGCACTTGCCGATACCGACTCGACAAAGACACAGAACGGTAAAGCGGCACTCCGTACGCATAATATCGATACCTGGCAGGGCTATGCGGTTCTGCGCCCCGAGTGGAAATTCAAATATCAGAACATGAACAAATATGTGACGCATCTGCCGTTTACCCAGGACGCAATGGTCATTTCCAATACATCAAAAAATCCGGAAAAGGCAATGGAACTGTGGGAACTGATTACAAACGACCGCGAAGTTTTCGACGCCTTCTTCTACGGAATTCTCGGTACCACCTATTCGCTGAACGATAAGGGAGAATACAAAATCCTTGATCCGAATCTGTATGCCCTTTCAGATATGTGGGCCGCCAGAACGATTGAGTTTACCCGCAACGGTGAAGGAACGCCCGACGACTATCAGGTGCAGAAAGAAGGTTTTGAAACTTTCATGAAAACAAGTCCGGAAGCAGGACATGCCGTTAAATTCGAAGCATTTTCAATTGATACTTCAAAGATTGAAACGGAGTATGCCGCATGCCAGAACGTACATCAGCAGTACTGGTGGCCGCTTGAACTCGGCTATACGGATGCAGAAAAAGGGCTTGCCGAATATAAAGCAAAAATGGAAGCCGCCGGTATACAGAAAGTTCAGGCCGAAATACAGCGGCAGATGGACGACTATGCAGCAAAACTGAAATAACAGTACCTGCATAAAAAAAACCGGAAAAACGAAGTGCACCATTTATCGGACACCGTATTTTCCGGTTTTTTTTTATTTAAATCAGAAATTTATATTACGCTCTTGAGGCCGCCGGCCATTCTTCTGAAAAAAATGGAACAAGCTGACAGACTCGGTACTGAAAAAACAGGAAAACTGCTTCTCTACTTTTCCGTACCGAGCGTAATCTCGCTGGTGCTGAACGCATTGTACAACATGGTCGGCCAGATTTTTATCGGCCAGGGAGCCGGCTGTCCGGGGCAACAGATGCAATACTGCCGTATGCACTGGATTACGGCCGCATCATTTCAACAGGTATCGTATTCTGTGTTTTCGCATCCGGCTCTATGAGCATAGTCAGAGCGGACGGAAGTCCGAAATTTGCCATGAAAGTATTTACCGCTCTCCGTAGTTTTTTTCCAGCCAGTTCTGGTATTCTCCCGACTGAATATGCGCAATCCAGTCCTGATGTGCCAGATACCAGCGGACCGTCAGCCGGAGGCCGTCTTCAAAGTCCAGCCGGCGTTTCCAGCCGAGTTCCCGTTTGATTTTCGAACAGTCGATCGCGTAGCGCAGATCATGTCCGGCGCGGTCTTTTACATGGGTTATCGTCCTGCGCAGCGATTCGGGGTCCTTCTGCAGCTCGGCGGCCGTTACCGCAATAAGTTTTTCAAGCAGATCGATGTTCTGCCATTCGTTCTCGCCGCCGATATTGTATTTCTGCCCGCACTGTCCGTTCCGCATAATCTGCCAGACGGCACGGTTGTGATCTTCGACGTAAATCCAGTCACGGATGTTTTTTCCCGCCCCGTAGACGGGCAGCGGTTTGCCTTCAGTCATATTCAGAACCATGAGCGGAATCAGTTTTTCCGGGAACTGATACGGTCCGTAATTATTGGAACAGTTCGAAAGCGTAACCGGCAGTCCGTACGTATGATGGTATGCCATAACCAGATGATCGCTCGAAGCCTTGCTTGCCGAATACGGACTGCGCGGGTCATACCGCGTGTCTTCGGTAAAATAACCGGCCGGACCGAGCGACCCGTACACTTCGTCGGTCGAAATATGATGAAACAGCACGTCGGTCCGCGGATTATCGAGCGAACAGTTCCAGTAACGGCGTGCAGCGTCCAGCAGCGTATAGGTGCCGGTAATGTTCGTCCGTACGAACGCATCAGGTCCGAGTATGGAACGGTCAACGTGGCTTTCCGCTGCGAAATGGATAATCGTATCTATATCGTACTGCTTCATAATCCGGTCCATCGCAGCCCGGTCGCAGATATCCGCCTTTTCAAAAAAATACCGGCGGTGTGCAGCATCAGGCGCACCGCTGCCGTACGCTGCGTCGACGTCGGCAAGACTCTCGGCGTTACCGGCGTACGTCAGAAGATCTACGTTGACCACGCGTCCGGTAAAACCGCTGTCTGCAAACAACGGTTCATTGCCCGGAGCCGCCGCATCGGCCGCACTCAGGTTAAAAAGATAATGAATAAAGTTGCAGCCGATAAATCCGGCTCCGCCCGTTACCATGACGTTCTGCAGTTTTCGTTGTGTATTCACCGTTTGTTCTCCTCTAAAAAATCAGGCGGCGCGTTACGCCGCAAAAAAAGTGACTCTGCCGCTGCTTCATTTTCCCTGCCAGACGGCACTGCGGTCGAAATAGGTTCCGGCCGGATCGAACGGCGGCAGCAGGCCGTCTTTATCGCTTAAAACCGGTTCAAGGTCAGGGGCCGCCGCGTGCCAGTCGACGGCTATAACCGGATCGTTCCAGGCGATACCGCCCTCGTCTTCAGGATGATAAAAGTCGGTGCACTTGTATGCAAATACGGCCGATCCGGTCAGAACGTAGAATCCGTGTGCAAATCCTTCCGGTATGTAGAACTGGTTCTGCCTTTCACTGTCAAGCACGACACCGTGCCAGGTACCGAACGTTCCGGAACCCTTCCGCAGGTCGACGGCGACGTCGAACACCCGGCCGCTGACCGCCCGGACCAGTTTTCCCTGCGGATGCTGTTTCTGGAAATGCAGTCCGCGCAGAACACCGCCCGTCGACGCAGACTGGTTGTCCTGTACGAATTTCATGGTAAGCCCTGCGTCGTTAAAAGCTTTTTCACTGTAAACTTCAAAAAAATAGCCCCGTCGGTCTCCGAATACTTTGGGCTGTATCTCGTACAGTCCCGGTATCGGGCACGGGGTAAAGGTAAACGGCATTACACTGTTCCTCCACGTATTCTATACTACCGGCATATAATTTAGATAGGCACTTGCAGATTTTCGACTAAAAATATTCCAAGTTGAAGACAAATAATGATATAAACCATCCATAGTATATACGCTTCAGGCAACTTTCAAATCAAGTATGATACACTCATTACAGTTTTTCTTCATGTCGACACGTTTCACATAGCAGTTAACGGTATGGCCAGTCCGTAACAAGTCAAAAATGCCTTCACTGTAATAACGTGGTATATATCCAAGTAAATTATCACTTTCACTATAAACTGCTACAGCACAGGTATCTTTAGGATTTTTAGCATCTTGCCGCAAAAAAACTTCATCACCTCTGTTTACGTTTACTGCATTATTACACTCTTCTCCCTTACATCCCAGATAATGACGGGCACCCGCAAGAGGGAAGCTTCGTTCAAAGGGTTTCTTATAATCGAACACAGGATCAATGAATTCAAAATTATCTATTGGAAGTCGTGCACCACTCTGTTTTAAAAGATTATACGGATCGTACTTCTCCAGACCGTATTTCTGCAGAATTTCACTAATGTTTTTCCTTTTTTTATCCGGTAAACGGGCAAGAAATGCAGGAAATAACGTATCATGTGTATAGACCCTCTGTAGATCCGGGAAGGCTACAAGTGGTGAAAATCCATCAGCTCTAGCTGCATCAATCTCTTTACCATATCTAAATTCATAGCTACCATTCTTTGAAAGTATCCCGACAATATACTGCCTCCGGGATTTCTCTGACTTCCAGACAAGATACAAGTAATCGAGACCATTCTGTACAGACATTCTATACCTCCTTCTGGTTATATAAATCAATCAGTGTTTTTCTTTTTGCAAAAAGGAATCGTGTAATTAACTCTTTTCGTTCAACCGACAATCCATCATTCAAATATTTGCAGACTATAGATGCAATGTTTTTTGATGTAAGATTTTTGTCAATTCTTTTCACATATGACTGCGTTTCAGTATAATATTTTTGATAAAAATATTCCATCATCTCCAAATGAGTCGGACGCTTTATGTCATGAACACAAATTCTAAGAAGAGATCTTGATTTTGTTTCTACAAGCGATTTCCAGCGCAGTTGATCATGACTAGCATACGAAGATATATCTTTTTCCGATACATACGCACATAACGAAGAACTATTATCATACAAAGGCGATAATTCAACTTTACCCTCTTTTTCCAACAGAGCCCAATTACTTTGATGCCTGTCTGAATTCCCAATTAGATAATCGAATACAAGCATACCAAGAAACTGCTGAAAGATCCCCTGATAGGGAGTTAAAACAGTATGAACCATTTCAACAGAATACCGATCACCACTCGCGGTATCAATAAATTTATCAGGATCATATAAAGGATAAAGATTAGTAATATAATTAATTCCTTCGGAAAAGTGTATATTCTCAGAGGTCACTATATTATAACTAATCGAACCTACTTTATTGTGATAACGGCCGACTTCACATTTTGCACAATGGACTCCGATTAATTCTGCAATATCCCCCGCAATACACTCTGAAATGTTGTCAGTCGTTTCAAAACCTTTCTTTACTTTAAAAAGCCCCGTCTGTTTTGTATCAGGATTTATAAGCCATGTTTTTTCACTACGGCCGCTCCCTTCATTGAGTCCTTCATATTTCTGCCAATATGAAAAATCTTTCATAGTAAAATTATTTTTCCGGCAGTCTGAACCGGCTGCTCTTCATGAACCGGTCGAGGCTGGCCTGCCACCGGGGCAGCGTTATGCCGAGTGCATGCTGTATTTTCGTTTTGTCCAGTACCGAATAGGCGGGGCGCTGCGCTTTTGTCGGATATTCGGCGGTCGTGCACGGAAGTACCCTGCACGTCTTCGTTATGCGTCCGGTGTCCCGGCCCTTTTCATATATTGCACGTGCAAACTCGTACCAGTTTGTCTCGCCGAGATCGGTACAGTGGTAAATTCCGCAGGGTACCGGCGTACCGTTACGATCCCGCTGAATGATTCCGATTATGACGGATGCAAGATCTTCAGCGAACGTCGGCGTTCCGTGCTGGTCGGAAACGACGGTCAAGGAATCGCGGCTGTTCATCAGCCGGGTCATCGTATACACGAAATTATTGCCGTCGTATCCGGCGAGCCATGCCGTCCGGATGATATACGACGAACCGGGAATCAGGTCAAGCACGGCCTGTTCACCGGCGGCTTTCGTTCTTCCGTATACGCCGATCGGTTTCCGTCCGTCGGTTTCCCGATACGGCCGGCTGCCGGTTCCGTCGAACACGTAATCGGTCGACAGATGCAGCAATTTTGCACCGATTTTTTGTGCAACACGCGCAATGTTGCGGGGGCCGTCCGCATTCAGCTTTTCCGCAGATACCTCGTCGTCTTCAGCCCGGTCGACCGCCGTATAAGCGGAACAGTTGATTATCCAGTCGAACGAAAAAGTTCCGTCCGCATTCGTATGAGATTCCGCAAACGCTTCAAGCGCCGCAGGATCGGTAATATCGACGTTCCGGTCTGTTCCGGTAAAATCAAATTTATGCTCTTTCAGCTGCCGGGAAATTTCGCTTCCCAGCATGCCGTTATTTCCGATAAGCCAAATCATGTATGCTCCTCTTTCAATCGTATTTCGTTTTTTATATTCTTGTCAGACACTCTGCAATAGAAATCGCTGTTACCGGCGACGATATAAAATCCTTCAAATTCTGCGTAACAATATAGTCCAGATGCGCTTTCTCTGCACAGGCCATTTGTAATCCGTCTTCAAGATCAAAAAAATTTTCACTATTCAATGCTGTTAAAAACATAGATTTATCTTCTATTATTATTGAAAAACCTGAAACAAGGAAAAGTAATAATTGTCTGCGATCTTCTGTTGAAAAATGTTTACGAATAATATAAAAAAAATCAGCTAACGAATGAGATGTTACAAAACCATTTACTTTACCGGAGATACAATAACTAACTAATTTTTCGGCATTCTCCTGATTTTCATTGCGTTTAAGAAGCCAGTCAAGAAAAACATTCGTATCAAGCAATAAATTCAATTTCCATACCGTTCATCTAAATATGAATAAAATTCTGCGCGTTCATCAATAGATCTTTGATCGAGGCAGGCGGAAAATTTACGAAATAATCGAC
>JALCCK010000073.1 GCA_022640795.1 Treponema sp. | reverse complement strand
GAAAATCTAAAGAAAAAAAACGTCGGTATAATATACATAACGCATCGTTTGAACGAAGTCTTCCAGATTGCAAACAGAGTAGCGCTGCTGCGCGACGGTGTCATAATAATGGAAGGAGGAGTCGGCGAGTTTACTCACGAAATGTTAGTAAAGGGGCTTCTACCTGAAAATGCCGAAGCAGGAACTCTTCAGCAGGAATCCGCATCGATAGATTATACAACCAGACCGGTATTCACCCTTGAAAACTATACCGGTTATGGATTTTCCGATGTAAACATGAACATATATCCCGGTGAAATAGTCGGAATGGCCGGAGTCGTAGGAGCCGGAAGAACAGAACTGGCAACGACAATATTCGGCAGAGATAAGGTCCTTAAAGGAAAAGTTCATCTTGCAGGAGAAGATGTCACAGGCCTTTCCACTGTTAAAATAATAAAAAAAGGGATCAATTATGTGCCGGAAGACCGGTTTTTACACGGTATCTTTAAAATTACGAATGTTACCGACAACCTTACGTCTGCCTGCATGAAATCATTATCGAAAGTTATGGTGTGCAGGGAAAAAGAAAATTCTATTACCCATAAATATATAAAAAATTTCAGAATAAAAGTAGATAACGATGAACAGGAAATGGGGTCATTGTCGGGCGGAAACCAGCAAAAGGTCGTAATAGCACGGGGTTTGTCCACTACCCCCAAACTGGTCATCCTTGACGAACCGACAAGAGGAATCGATGCAGGCGCACGAAGCGACGTCTACTCAATAATAGTGGGGCTCAAAAAAACAGGTGTTGCAATACTGCTTATCAGTTCCGATATGGAAGAAATTGTCCAGCTCAGCGACAGAGTCGTGACTATGTACCGCGGCCGTATCAATCAGGAATTTAAAAAGGAAGAAATAAATCAGGACAGTATCATGTCTGCTTCTTTCGGAATTACTAAAAAGGAGAATAAGTAAATGACCCTTAAACCCGTAAAAAAGCTGTTAAAAAACAGGGAAGTTTCATCTCTGATGTTTGTAGTCATTCTTTTTTTAATCGTAGGTCTGGTAAACAGGGATTTTCTCCGATTACAAAACATTCTGCTTACGCTGAATGCAAGCGTCGTTTTTTCACTGTTGTCTATAGGAATAGCTTTTGTTCTGATTACCGGTGAGATAGATGTTTCCATCGGTGCCGTCATGGGATTATCTGCGGCTGTCAGCGCGACAATGATCCGGGAAGGAATGCCGTGGGGCCAGGCGGTAGCAGCTGCGGTCGTTATCGGTATACTCTGCGGATTCGTCAACGGAATCGGACTTATTTATCTGCAAATTCCTTCAATTATTATGACGCTGGGAAGCAACGGTATCATCAGAGGGCTCATTTATGTGTATACCGGCGGTAAATGGGTCGAAAACGTACCGTTTGCCTATAAGGCGTTAAGCCAGCAGACATTTCTTGGAATCACGATATTCTACTGGGTCACGATTCTCATAGCCATTATCGGATCCTATATTCTGCTGCAGACAAAGGCCGGACGGTATTTTGCAGCAGTCGGAGATAACATAAACGGTGCAACGCTCATAGGAATACCGGTAAAGCAGACAAAAATAGCATCCTTCATTTTATCATCAACGTTCGCCGCACTGGCAGGCCTTGTCTATGTAAGCCGGATCGGATTTGTAACACCGATTGCAGGGAATGGTTACGAAATGAAAGCTATTGCAGCATGTGTTCTGGGCGGCATAAGCCTGACCGGCGGCGTCGGCTCATTAATCGGAGCAGGACTCGGGGCTATCATCATGGCGTCGATCGGACGTATTCTGGTATTTCTCAAATTCTCATCAGATTATGACAATACTATCACCGGGATTCTTCTTATAACAATTGTTGTTGCCAATTCACTCATACAGCAGCATACAATCGAAAAAACAAGACGAATCCGCTTACTTGCAAAAATCGAAAATAAGGATGGTAAATGATGTCAATATTAAAAAAGAAACTGTCTTTTAAATGGGAATTTTCACTACTTATTCTTCTGGTGTGCGAAGTCATATTATTCGGAATATTGAACCCAAGATTTTTGCGGCCGATTGTCCTTTTCGGCTCCATTAATGATTTCATATCAATGAGTATCGTTTCACTCTTCGTAACAATGGTTATTATAACCGGAGGAATCGATATCCAGGCAGGAGCCATAATCGGGCTGTCATCAATTGTCGTCGGAGTCTTGTGGCAGCAGGCCGGAATGAATATATGGGTTGCCTGCGTTTTTGCCATTGTTGCAGGAATGTTATGCGGCCTTCTAAGCGGATTCTTTATTGCATATACAAAAGTTCAGGCAATGGTTGTTACGCTTGGCGGTTCCTTCCTCTATTCGGGACTTGCCGTCTCCATTACCCGTATAGCAAAAGTCGAATTGTACAAAGGAATCTGCGGATTTCCCAAAGCGTTTACCGCTTTTACAAAATATCGTTTCTTCAAAGTCGTTCCCGTTCAGCTGCTCATCTTCATTATTCTGACACTTATAGCGGCATTCATACTGCATAAAACCAAATATGGGAAATATATCTATCTTTGCGGTATAAACCAGCAGGCTGCAGAATATTCCGGAATAAACACACGGTTCATCATGATGACGACCTATGCTCTTTCCGGTGCTGGCGCCGCCATCGCGGGAATTATTCTTACGTCATATCTGGGAACGGCCAAAGCAGATTTTGGAAAAGAACTCACGCTTTCCATTATCACTACCGTCGTTCTGGGCGGAACCGCTATAACGGGCGGGAAAGGGGGTATCATCGGAACGGCGCTGGCCGCTCTGGTAATCGGTGTCATGCGTTTCGGACTGTCAATGGCAGGGCTCAATACCCAGTATCTGGATATTCCGGTCGGTATTCTGTTAATAACGGCTGTCGGTATCCGGGGTATGTCCGAAACAGGAATTCTTCCAAAATTATTCCGGAAGAAAAAATAAGTGTACCACGGGAAATTCCCCGGTAACATATATTTTTGCGTAACAGTATTGGAGGTTGTTATGAAAAAATTGCTTACAATAGCAATGGCGTCACTTGCTGTCGGCACAATGGCTTTCGCCAATGGGTCAAAAGATCAAACGGCACCATCTGAAAAAAAGGATAATGTACTGGTCGTCTTTATCCCGAAAATCAGCGGCAATGCTTTTTTTGAGGTAGCAAATGAAGGTGCACAGGCACTGGCAGAAAAAATCGGCTTTACCGTTAAATATGATGGAAGTCCTGATGCTTCCGTTGCCAATCAGGTAAATATTATCAACAATGCAATTCAGCAGGGAGCAGACGGAATTGTCGTATCTGCTCTGGATGCGACAGGTCTTGATGATGCACTGAAACGCGCACGGGCTGCAGGACTTGCTGTTATGACATGGGATTCCGATGTCAGTGCTGATGCACGTATGTTTATGACATCTCAGGGAACACCTGAAATATTAGGAAAAATGCTTGTCGATATGGGTGTCGACTCTTTGAAAGAAAGAGGAAAAGATCCTTCTTCAGCTATAAAATACTGCTGGCACTATTCACAGGCTACGGTAACCGATCAGAATTCATGGCGTGTTGCCGGTGAAAAATACATCCGCGAAAACTATCCGAACTGGGTAAACGTTGCACCGGATAACTACTACAGTGAACAGGACGCAGAAAAAGCCATAACGGTTGGTGAAGCAGTCCTTTCAGCACACAAAGACATAGATCTTATTATCTGTAATGATTCTACAGCTCTGCCGGGACAACTGCAGGCAGCTCAGAATCTCGGTCTGACGGAAGACGACGTTACCATAACCGGATTTGCAACACCGAACGCAATTAAGGATTACTGCAGAGCCGGTATCACCAAACGCTGGGGACTTTGGGATGTTAAAATTCAGGGCGGTATTGCCTGCTATCTGGCATACTGGGCTGCTACCGGACATACCATGAAAGTCGGCGACGAAATCTTCGTTCCGACCATCGGAACAGTAAAAATAAGTCCGAACACCGTACTTGATCCGAATGCCTATACCGCTGACGACTCAGGCGTTGTCCTTCTGCCGCAGCGTGCAGTATTCACAAAAGAAAATATGGACAATTACAATTTCTAAGTAATCGTACCGCTATCATCAGATACATACCGATACCGGAAAATCCGGTTTGGTGTGTATCATGCAATTCTAAAATAATCAAAATACAATCATACCACAAGGAAGGTTTATATGGCTGATTTAGAAGGCTTGAAAGTACCACATGACTATCACGTTGATACACAATTTGCTACGGACGGCAACTTTCATGTAAAAGGAGCCGGAAATCTCGAATGGGGCGTAAAAAAACATTTGTCAAACATATTCTCACCCAAAAGCGGGAATACGGTAATGTTCGCCTTTGACCACGGATATTTTATGGGTTCCGTTTCAGGTCTGGAACGGCTGGATCTTTTTATTCCCAAAATACAGGATCATGTCGATGTTCTTATGGCTACCCGGGGAGCAATCAGAACCTGTGTACGTCCTGACTGCGGAAAATCAATAGCACTCCGGGTAAGTTCCGGTTCGTCGATGCTGAATGAAGATCTGAGTCACGAAGTAGTTGCTGTCGATATTGAAGATTCAATCAGAATGAATGCAGACTGTCTTGCCGTACAGACTTTTATCGGCGCCGACGGGCAGCTTGAAAGTCTCGACAACCTGTCTAAAGTAATTAATGCCGCCACGCGTTACAGCATTCCCGTTATGGGAGTCGTCGCTGTCGGAAAAAATATGGAGCGTACATCCCGTTATTTCAAACTGGCTACACGAATCATTGCTGAAATGGGAGCAAATCTTGTTAAAACATACTACTGCGAAGATTTTGAAGAAGTTGCAGCAGCCTGTCCTGTACCAATAGTCGTAGCCGGCGGCAAAAAACTTCCCGAAAAAGAAGCGCTCACTATGGCATATCAATCTATACGGGACGGAGCTCACGGGCTCGACATGGGTAGAAATATCTTCCAGAGTCTTCATCCGACTGAAATGGCCGATGCCATCGGAAAAATAGTTCATGAGAAATTTACCGACAAAGAAGCTTTCGAATATTATTCAGAGAAAATAAAATAATAACGCAGAACTATTACAAATTCAGCGTTATCCGGTACCGGCACATAACGGCGGAAAACAGCAGGTTGTGCCGGTAGGCCTAATATATTTCCCCCTGAATCAGTAAAATTCTGCAGGTCACAGCATCGGCATTTGACAGACTTCAACCATCATCGTAAAATAGTGAAATTTTTCATATATCCAAAATAACAATACTATGATATTATAGAATATCTTATGCCTATTATTGAACTGAAGAACATATGTAAAACCTATCCGATGGGAAAGGTTTGTGTGCAGGCCGTTCACGACGTCTCTTTTTCCATCGAAAAAGGAGAATTTGCTTCCATTTCAGGACCGTCCGGGTCAGGAAAATCGACACTCCTGAATATAATGGGGCTCATTGACCTGCCCTCAGCGGGAACATTGGAGATAGCAGGTAATGATGTCTACAAAACTGTCGATTTTACTACTACAACGAAGCTTTCTGTAAAACTTGATGCGTACCTCACAAAACTGCGTGGTGCCTATCTGGGGTTCATTTTTCAGTCATTCAATCTTATCCCTGTCTTAAACGTTCGCGAAAACGTCGGACTCCCGTTAAAATTAAACAATGCTGATGTCAGAAAACGAATTGCCAAAACAAAAACTGATGAATGGATCGATTATCTCATCGACACAGTCGGACTTTCAGAATTGCAAAAACATAAACCCTCGGAACTAAGCGGCGGACAGCGGCAGCGGGTCGCAATAGCCCGCGCACTGGTTACAAAAGCGCCGGTCATTCTTGCGGACGAACCGACTGCCAACCTTGATTCGGTAAACGGAGATCAAATTCTGGCTCTTATGAAAAAATTGAACAGGGAATTGCAGACGACGTTTATTTTTTCCACCCATGATGCAAAAATCGTACGAATGTCAGATCACGTTATAAAAATAAAAGACGGAAAGATCATAGGTGAACGGACGGATTCAATACGTCGTTGATAAAGAAAGTTCGGCTCCTGCATATGACTTTTTCGAAGATCCGTAATACTCTTTCAAGCCGAATTTAACAGACGAAACCGGCGAAATACCGATAACCAGCGCCGGCATACAGCCGCCGCTCCGTTCTTCAAATGTATGATACCATTTACATCCGGCTCCGATACGGCTGCCGGCAATATGATTCCATCCCACATACAACGCAACGTTAGTATACAGACCCGTCTCCATCACATAAATTCCCTGATACTCCGCTTCAATACCAAAATCGGGATTTGTATGCAGATAGGCAAAGCCACCGGTAACTTTTGAACGGGTAATTTCTTCCGTGTCAACCGCAAGGTGAATAACGCCCTGACCATAAAGATGGATGCTGTCTCCAATCGTCGATGTCAATTCAAGGCCAACCGCCGGATGATACCGATAGCAGTCGGCAGCAGCCCATTTTCTTCCGAAAAATTTAAAAGACACGGGACCTGCTGTAAACGATACATACCCGGCGTAGGAAACTGCAGATGCATTCAGTGTCCCGATAGAAGTATCCATCGCGATGAATCCGAATCCTGCAGGACCGAACGGAACACGACAGGACGCTATAAAAAAAGAATCATCCGGGTCATACGTTTTTTCGTCAAGAAGATTATCATCCCAGTTATCGGACGATTCATCATCAAGAATATTTGTGTCGAAAATAAACGAATTACCCCAGCGTTCATCTTTCTTTCCCACCGTCAGAAACAGATGATCGTACAAAATATAATTTACATACAATGTATACAGTGAAAATGATAACGATGGAAAAGAAGTCAGAACGCTTCCCCGTATTGCAATATCCGGTGATGGATCAGCACTGAAATTCAGAAGATTCTGAAAAGATACTGCAGGCGAAAACTCCCGGCTTGACAAATAATAGAGAGCCCCCAGTTCAGTAGAAAAATAACCTGAAAACCGCAGGGAAGGAGCAGTCTGTTCTTTGGGCGCCGCCGTATTTTCCGCCGGTAAAGCCGTTGTATCCGAAGCATCTGCAAAAACCGAATCCAAATCGGAAAAGTCATCTGCAGCGGACGGCGGCTGCAACGAATCGTTCGAACTGTCGTTTTCCGGAACGGTCTGCCCGAATACCGGAAAAAGTACAAAAAAAATAACTGCGGTAACGGCCAGCCATTCTGCTTTCATCAGCGCCCCTGCGACTCAAGGAATTCCTTCGTATATACAAAATCACGCTGTTTTTCAAACGATACATCGGTTATCGTGATCTGCGTTTTATCGTGTTCAACCTTGCCGTTGATTTTTTTGCCGCGCAGTGTATCCACCATCAGTATCTTAACCGGAACAGAATGATTTTTCGACAGTTGATACGACGGAATCGCCGTAATCCGCAAAAGCTGGCCGGACAGGCTGTAATCTTCACGTTTCCGGATAAGACCGTCTTTCTCCGTCACCCAGAGTTTTATCTGCGGATAATCAGTATCGGGGACAGCAGCAACAAGTACAAATTTCACGCAGTCAAGAGAACCGAGCTTTTCATTTACAGCAGACGTTACTGTGTAATCCCGGCTGTAATGTTGCGGAGCAAAATCACTATTGTTGATATCAGTGTTCTGGAATTTATTTCCGGCACTGCTGAACGTAAACTGCCGGTCATGCGGATCATAGAACCATAAATTGGAATCAAACTGGACAAAACCTTTCCCGGTATCCTTTTCCGGTGCGGTAATCAGGATCGTATGCCAGGATTTACTGTCGCGGCGAAATAAAACGACCTCCGTTTCGGACGTTCCCTGGCCTGGTTTATACTGCACGATCGAATACGTTGCCGTGAAATCAGTTCCCGAAAATGAAGTACCGCGGTCAGCTTTCTTCAAAAGTTCCGCCGCTTCACCGGCAGCAACGATTTGCGCCGAACAAAATCCTGTCACAGCAAATAAAACCAGACAAAGACTCTCAAATTTTCTTATCATACTCACCTTTCCTTTATTCAGCAGCAGAAATTGCGTACGCAGGATTTTCGCGGCCCAGCGTTTTTATCGTAATCAAAACAGCTCCAAGTGTTACCGCAAAAACGACAGCAGCAAGTTCCGCAAAATTTATAAAACTGAACAACGATACCAGATGGCCCGCTGTTAAAAACAGATCGAATGCAGGAATAAAGGACAAATTAAAAAACGATACGATTTTTGTAATAATAAACGATGCGATTGTTCCCAGAAAAAAACTTCCGGCAAGCAGCAGAAACGCTTCCGTTACAAACAGCATAATAACCCCGGAGACTTTCATGCCGATTGCCCGGAACGTTCCCGTTTCATCGGAGCGGCGGAGAACGATAACACGATAGGTACTGCCGATACCGACAGCTATTATCGTAACCAGCAGAATAGTAACAAGCCGTATTATACCGGTAAGCGCAGAAACCATCATTTTAAGTTCCGAACGGTTTGCATCCAGCGTAACAAGTGCATAGAGCGGTTTTTTATACTGCGGATCGTTCATATGGGCAAAATAACTATATTTATTTTCAGGCAGCGGAAACATATTAAATTCTTTTTCAAGATTTTTCTGCAGTACTTTTACCGCCCGTACGGACGGCCCCGCCCCCGGATAATAAAAACTCAGCCTGTTCACATAATCGGATGCATATCCCGTTACCGTCCGCAGCGCCTGTATATCCATATACGATGTATATCTGCCGAACAGACTCGAATCCTGAAATATACCACTCACAAAGAGTGTTATAACATTATTGCTTCCATGGATCGTACGAAGGTACAGAGTAACCGTATCACCGGCATGCACCCCAAGTTTCGCAGCAATCGGTTTTGAAATAATAATACCGTTCCGCCCGGTAATACCGGCCGGAACAACAACGGCTGCAGACCCTTCAGAAAAGGTAAATTTAGAAAAAAGCGGTTTTTCAGCAGCAAAGTCAACGCCCTTTATAATCTTGAGACGTGAACTTTCACCATTAAAATAAAGTTCGGAAGTTCTTCCGTCATAATCGAATCGTTCAAATATTTTTACATCGTCCGGCAGATATTTCTGCAGCTTTGCAGTAAGATCCGGAGAAAGCGAAAAATTATTATCGCTTCCGCTCATAAACTGCAGATCCCCGCCGTAATACTCCCGTGCTTTATCAGCAAGCGCGGCAAGCATACCACCGGAAACCATCACCAGCGTCAGCATAATACATACCCCGAATGTACAAACCGCAAAAAGAGTACGATACTGCCGGTGTCGTACCAGAAGAGACTTAAAAGCCATCGAAATAAAAAACATCAGCGGACCTCCCGCATTGCGCAGGCCGGTGATGTTTTTAAAAGAATATAAGCAGGATACAGCCAGCCGATACCTGCCAGCAGTACCGAAAGCAGCATACTATGCAGAATATTGGCGGAAGTGACGGTTGTCAGCAGTGTCTTTCCACCGAAAAGCTGTACAAGATAGACATTACTGAACGTTATGTGAATACTTTTAAGTATAAAATTACAAAACAAACCGAGCAGGCAGCCGGCAATGCCGGCCGTCAGCATAAGAATCAGTGTCTCCGACAGAAATTCAACGGCAACGAAACGCCTGCCGCCGCCGATTGCCCGCAGGGTACCGGTCTCGGGGATTCTTCCCAGTGCCGAAATAACAAGCGTATTATTTACAACAATAAAACCCGCTGCAAGAATAATAAGAACGCCAATATTGAAAACAAGCCGCAGCCAGTACATATACAACGCAGATAGTCCGGCCGCCGCACGCCAGTTAACGGCCAGAACTTCCCAGCCGTTTTCTTTAAACCGGCGGTTAAGTGTTTTTATCATTCCGGAAGGATTTTGACCGGCCGCCGCCCTGATAATAATATAATTCCAGACAGTACCTGCTCCGTCAGTCTGTACCGCTGCTGACACTGGTACAGAATCCGGAATTCCGGCATTCTGCGGTACAGTATTCCCGGTTACAGGAACAGCCGGTACATCCTGCGTACTTTCAAAAAGATCATCAATACTGCCGTCAAGCTGCAGTAAATTCTGTTCGGAAGCAGTTATATTAGCCGGGGAAACAGCAGAAAAGGAATCCATGCCCATAAGATCACGGAACGTCGGGGGATCGACGAGAGCAATCCGGGACAAAACATCGCTTTCCATAGGATAGTGATAAACGGCGGAAATACGTTCTGAACGAACCGTCAGCGAAAGGCCGTCATTTGTAACAAGCTGAACGGAATCTCCAACCGAAAGCGATATTCCTGTCTGATCATGAATATTTTTCAGCATACTCTGTGAAAACATGATGCCCCGTTCACCGGAATGAAAAGGTACCCCCTCATTTACCGTAATACCGTCCATAACACGAACATATGAAACAGCATCTACACCGAAAACGATAATCGGAATCTTCTTTCCCTGAACGGAAAGGATAACCTGCCCGGTAAGCTGCGGAACAGACTGCACCGCACCGGGGAGCGAATCCGTTACCGCTTTAATCTCTTTATATGGAATGAGCTGGGGTATTTCAGAAAGTTCACCGATGCCCGGCGTTTCGTCACCGAACAGGCTTAACGGCTCAGAAGAAACAGGCCGGACGACAATATCTCCGGTAAAACTCCTGACAAACGCAGTTTCTATACCGCTGCCCGTTCCGTCAAAAATCGCATTCGATACTACAAGGATACAAATCGTAAAAGCAACAAAGAGAATAATAACAAACGAACTTTTACGGGAAACAACATTCCTAAAGGCTAATCGAAAAGCAAACACGTATATTCTCTCCGTTTTAAATTCATTTGTTACAACAGACAGCAACAAGTCTTCCCATAATCATAGTGTGTACATACTGTAAAAAATTATCAGGCAGGGAGAACGTCAGTAACAGACTTTTATAGTTCTATCAAAATAAAAGATAAAATGCAACAGACGGAAACGGTACCCTTGTAAAATATTGATAGAAACATTAAAAAACTTTAATTGTACTTTTTCACAAATCTCCTGTATGTTACTAACTGAAGGAGGTACTGTAATGTGCTATTCATTTTTTCCACGATTCTGGGGCTTTCCGTTCGGCCATATGTTTTTCGGATTCGGCGGCATAATGGGACTTTTCTGGATCGTCTGTAATGTTATACTGGCATCCGTCGCCGTGGGTATTGCAAAAGAAAAAGGCCGCAATTCTCTTTTGTGGTTTTTTCTCACATTGCTATTCGGATTGCCGATGCTTGTTGCAATTTATCTGCTGCCGCTAAAGCGGTCTGCATCATCGTACGACGGCAAACCGTCCGACCGGGAATTCTGAATTTTTCAGCCTCCGGTTTCCGGAGGCTGTTTTATCAGTTACGCGACGGATACATACCCTCAAGAGCGATACAATACTTGAGTTTGCCGTCCTGCAGTACAGGATTATCTTTTTTGTTCAAATCCGGCAGGGCAAACGTGGTACGGCCGTCACCACCGAATGCTGTTCCCACAAGACTGTACAGTGCCGCGTTTTCGGCAATACTCAGCAACGTTCCGTCACAGGCATGGAATCCTGCCGGAACGAAATTAAACGGCAGCAAAACGATTGATCCCAGAAAAACAGTATCCATAATTAAAACTCCTCTAAAAGGTCCGACGGCGCTTGTTCGTCACGGATGACAGAAATTGCAGTCCGGATCCAGTGCAAACTGCAAAATGATATTGAACACGGAGCTTCACGTATCATTTCCTCCATAGAAAGATCTCTTTAATACTACCACCGAATGTCACAAAAAGACAGGCAGTCTTCGTCTATTTTTTCATCAAATAACGGTTCTTTTTTTATTTTTTCTCTGGACACCACCTTCCGTTTCTGTTATGCTTTCTTCAACTTATTATTAAAACTTATTATTAAAAATAAATTGTTATAAAAAATACTCCGACGTTGTCGGAATATAAAAACGGGTAATTTTGTTTTCTGAAACAGTCATTGTTTCAGGATAAAGTGTGCGTTTTATCGGAGAGACGTTTCTGTTTTGATAACTCTTTTATCCGCTATCTTTCTTGAATTGGAGACATGTATGGTAAAAAGAAAAATCGCAGCTATTGTTGCAGCTTTGAGCCTGGTCGCTTCTGCAGGCGTATTTGCAGACAACATTGGTCCGGGACTTGGACGTGTTCTGCTTAAGGGCAAACAGGGAAAAGTTATGGAACTTCTCGGAATGACGCTTAACGGTATTTCCGGAAACGGTATGTTTGCTATCACATTCGGAACGCTCGGTTATCAGGAAGGTGCCGAAATCGGAATGGCAGCTACAAATACTTTCATTGCAGAAAACCTTGACGCACTGGCAACTGATATTGCTAAAGGTGACGGAGAGTATCTGGACACCCTTTCAACCATGCTGAATGTATCTGATCCGGTTGCTTTCAAAAGCACCGTTCAGAAGAACTTCGACGAAATATTTTATGCACCTGATGTAACGGCACAGGAAGTAAGC
>JALCCK010000072.1 GCA_022640795.1 Treponema sp. | reverse complement strand
AACCGACAGCCTCAACACACGCGAAGCAGCACTGGTCGGATTCAGTCTCTCCGTCACTGCCGGAGAAGGCATCTACGTACCGCTCATTCTGAACGGTTCTCTTTTTGAAGATCCGCTTATCTCAAAACAGGATGCTCTGTCACAGATCGGCAGGCTTTTTGCCGCCGGTAACGTAACAATCATCATGCACAACGGCAAATTCGATTATGAAGTATTAAGGACTGCAGGACTCAAATTCGGAAACGAAGAAAATGATTCTCCTTCCTGTAAAATAGTCGACACAATGATCGCTGCATGGCTGCTGGAACCGGATTCCATCGGACGTTCGCCGTATTCGCTCGAGCATCTGGCACAGACAAAACTGGCGCTCGTCGGAACGGAATATACAGAACTAGTTGCAAAAGGACAAACCTTCGCCGACGTACCGCTTGAACAGGCGGCAGCATACGGAGCGGAAGATGCCGACTTTACGCTGCAACTCTGGAACTATCTGGAACCGTATCTTGAAAAACAGAATCTTTTACCTCTTTTTGACAACATAGAAATGCCGTTGCTTCCCGTTCTTGCAGAAATGGAACTGAGAGGAATACATCTGGACCAGCAGGCCCTTACCGGATATAACAGAGAACTTACCACGGAACTTGAAAAAACGCAGAACAGTATTTATGAAATCGTCGGGCATCAGTTCAATATTTCGTCTACGAAACAGCTGCAGGAAGTTCTATTTACCGAACGGGGCCTTAAACCCGGCAAAAAAACAAAAACAGGGTATTCAACCGATACCGCAGTACTGGAAAACCTTGCGGTCTGGGATCCGGTACCCAAAAAGATTCTCGAGTATCGCACACTGGCAAAACTCCAGTCAACGTACGTCGAGGCGCTGCCGTTACTTGCAGACCAAAACAGCAGAATCCACACGAGTTTCATGCAGACAGGAACTGCGACAGGAAGACTTTCAAGCCGTGATCCCAATCTTCAAAACATACCGATACGCGAAGAAGCAGGACGAAGAATCCGTTCCGCGTTCACGGCAGCACCGGGAACAGTACTTATCTCTGCCGATTATGCACAGATAGAACTTGTCGTACTGGCACATCTGTCAAAAGATCCTAATCTGTGTAAAGCTTTTAATGAAGGAAAAGATGTTCATGCCTCGACGGCGAGCCTTATCTATAACGTACCGCCGGAACAGGTTACGCACGAGATGAGAAGAACGGCGAAAACAATCAATTTCGGCGTTATGTACGGGATGAGTGCTTTCAGATTGTCCAATACGCTCGGCATTCCGCGGACACAGGCTGCAGCATTTATAGAAAACTACTTCCGCACCTATGCAGCCGTCCGGGAATTCATCGACCGGACTGTCAAAAAAGCAGAACAGACGGGGTACGTCGAAACATTATTCGGACGCAGGCGGCGGATTCTGAATATAAACAGCCGTAACAAAACGGAAAAAGCCGGTGCCGAACGAATCGCCGTTAATACCCCCATTCAGGGAAGCGCTGCCGATATTGTCAAAAAAGCAATGATCGATCTGTCGGAATCACTGAAAAAAACACCGACGGGAGCCCATCTGCTGTTACAGGTACACGACGAACTTATTATGGAATGCCCGGACGACACGACAGCTATTGAAAACACAATCAGCATTCTCAAACACGATATGGAAAATGCGGTGCAACTTGCCATACCGCTCCGGGTAGCCGTGGAATATGGAAAAAACTGGGGAGACTTCCATTGATTCTCTGCCTTACCGGTCCGATGGCCGCCGGTAAAAATGCCGCCCAGACAATCTTTGAACAAAAAGGATTTGCCGCCGTCGATGCCGACGAACTCGCCCATTCAGCGGTTGAAAACAAAGAAAAAGAAATTATTGCAGCGTTTTCGCCGGAAGCCGCAGCAGCGGGAATCCGGTTGCTGAACAGAGACGGAACCCTTGACAGGCGTAATCTGGGGAAACTCATATTTCGTAAACAGGAACTCATCGCACGACAGGAAGCTCTTGTTCATCCTGAAATAAACCGGCTGCTGGAAAAATTTATCGCAAACCATGAAAAATCAGATATCGTACTTAATGCAACGGTATTGTACAAAGTTCCCGCAGTCAGACGCTGCGATGCGGTCGTCTATATAGATGCCCCCTGGCTGCTGAGATTTTTTCGTGTCAGATTCCGTGACAAAATGCCGGCTCTACAAATTTTTGCACGATTTCGCTCCCAGACGAAACTCTATACTAAATATAAAAAATTAAATGCCGATATATACAGAGTATGGAACACCGGCAATCTACACAAGCTGGAACGGAACATAGATTCGGTTCTGCATCAGTGCCGGCAAAGAGGATTTTGACTTATGGAACAGAAAAAAACATTATGGATCATTGCTGCTGTCGGAGTATTTTTGTTAGTTGTTATCGGCGCGGCATTAATTCTCTATGCACCAGCAGACCGTTCTGAGCCCGCCGCAGCTTCCATTTCTCCTGCTGGGCAGACTCTTTCCGACGGCTGGATTCTTCCGTCGTCTTCTTCTGACACGACGCTTTCACCTGCAGAACCGGAAAGAAACGACAGCAGCATTCCCGTTGTAAATTCAAAAACAGAATCAGCAGCAATGCAGCAGAACGGCCCGGACACCGGTAAACAGGAAACAGCCCCGATGCAGTCAACAGGAACAATGACGGTAATCTCAGGAACTACCAACGTATATGGAATCACACCCGCTGCAAAGAATTCGCCAACGCCGGCCACAGGAACCACGACAACTATTGATTTGAATACCTTAAAATCATCAACGCCGGCGGTATCTGATAAATCAACGGTCCCTCAGCAAACACCATCTGACGCTGCTGACGCACCAGTCACTACAAAATCAGCAGTAAAAGTAAAGACAAGCAGTCCCGCTACACAAAAAAGAACAAACAGTACCGTTTCATACGCAAAACCGGCTACGACTATTGCAAAAAAAACGACTGCGGCACGTACACTTTCTCCTTCATACTGGGTACAGGCTGCGTCTTTCACCGTTAAACGGAGTGCCGATACTGCCCGAAAAGTTCTGGACGACAACAAAATTCCTTCGGAAGTATTTACCTACACAGATACGAAAGGTAAAATCTATTATCGTGTACGCGTAGGTCCTTATACAACAAAAAGTGAAGCCGAGTACTGGCAGAACCGCATCGTTCAAATAAAAGAATTTTCGGATACAAGCAGTTATATAACAAATTCGTCGGCACCGCTTAAATAAACTTACTGCATACACACTCCTGCAGAAAAGGTCCGGTCCTTTTCTGCTTTTTTTTTCAAAAATAGTCTGAAAAATAGAAGTTCATACAAATGTATAAGTATGAAAATTTTACGTTCAGCCTGCTTTACCGCTGTTTTTATTTCAGCACTCAGCATCGCCGGAGCACTTCCCTCCTCCTGTCCTCCGTTTTTAAAAAAAATCGAAATAAGTTCAGTGTCCGAATGTACTGTTCAGGAACATTCATACAGGACGGGCAGCGCATCGTATCGAACCGGAATAAAAACACTTTTCGCTGACAGCGACATGCGGCTCTACACATCGTTACCGGCTGTTTCATTTTCCGACTATCAGCACCTTTCCGTACGGCATCTCAGTTCAATTGCGGCAGACCGGATATGTCCGGGAATCTCCGTTTCACTGCAAAACAGTACCGGCGTACCGCTCACACTGAAAGGCGGCAGCCTGGCTTTGAGTGGAGAAATTTCCCTGCTAAAAAACCCGCAGCTTTCCTCATATCTAAGCCCCGGCAGTTATTCCTTTTATCAGCGGCCGGAATTCAGGGCAGGACTTCCCACCACCGGAAGTTCTGTAAAAACAGGGGCACTGGCACTGGAATATAGATGGGAAAACAGCAGATCGTCCCGGTCTTTACTATTCTCGGATTTACCGGAAGTATTCGTTTTAAAAACGGCTGATTCACAAAAAATCCTATTTAAGACCATACAAGTCGCGGGAGCAGTCCTTACAGATAAAACTTTTTCAGGAGTTCTCTGTACAGAATTTACAGGATACCGTATCCGCTCCCTGAAAGTAGTCCTTGCGGGAGGCAGGTTTCTGCTTCAACAGAAACACGACGATTCGTGGTATGACACAACAATTCCTTTTCCACGGAATCCGTACTATGCCGGACTCCTGAAACTTTCTGCTGATTTTTCATTTCTCCTGCTGCAGTTCACCGAAGGATTTCAGCAGACGCCCTTCGGAACAATCCGGCTGTGGTTCAGAGCCGGACAGCTCATCACCTGCGGTAATTTTAATTTCAGTACCGAGCTTTTCTGTACGGACGTCTTTCTTCATGCCCTCTGCACCGCATCACAAACATCACCCGCAGCGGCATTCACCCGCATCAGCGACGACCGTATTCGGTCGGCCGGCAACAAACGGCTTGGCAACCATGCCCAGATACAGATTCATCCCCGATATACCTGGTACAACGCCTCGGGAAGCAGAATAACAGGCGGCAGTGCAGCACTCATTTCACTGCAGGATAAAAACGATCTTATGAGCGGTTACCGTCTAACCGCCGATATATCAGCGGGGATTCAATATCACACAAACATAACCGCACAAACCATCAAAATATCTTTTTCCGATATTCCGCTGCAAAATACCGGCAGCAGCCCTGTTACCATATATAAAATATATTTTTCCGGAAAACACGTATTCAGTTCCGTTCCTGTCTCGGCCGGCACTACATCTGCATGGAAGCCGCACGGAGATAGTTATAATTTTATCCAGACCGTCAAACTCTCCGTGAGTCCGGAAAGCAGCGGTATACGCATAACGGCAGAAATTTCGGGTAGCGCCGAAGAAAAAAACTTTCACGCGGATGCGGCGGCAGTTACCTTCTCTTTAAATGGAACCTGCACAAAATTCAACTATACATTCAAATTCGCCTTGACGACAGAGTTTTAGTCCAAAAGCTGTTGAATAAGATAGTACTTTCATGTATATTTGTTAGATACGTCAGGAGGCTGATTTTTTTTGTATTCAGCTCATCCTTTATTCTGGATATTATTTATGAGAGGTAAACAATATGGACTTTGATATTTCTAAAATGAGGAATATCGGTATTAGTGCCCACATTGACTCGGGTAAAACCACTCTGTCAGAACGTATTTTGTTTTATTGTAACAAAATACATCAAATTCATGAAGTTCGTGGCAAAGACGGTGTCGGTGCTGTTATGGACAATATGGAGCTGGAACGCGAACGCGGCATTACAATCCAGTCAGCTGCAACTCAGGTAAACTGGAAAGGTTACACTATCAATTTGATCGATACTCCCGGACACGTGGATTTTACCATCGAAGTTGAGCGTGCACTCCGAGTCCTCGACGGAGCCATCCTTATTCTTGACTCGGTAGCAGGTGTTCAGTCACAGTCAATTACGGTAGACCGGCAGCTTAAACGGTATCATGTTCCGCGTATTGCGTTTATCAATAAGTGCGACCGTCAGGGTGCAAATCCTTTCCGCGGCCGCATGCAGCTCCGCGAAAAACTCGGTCTGAACGCATATATGATGGAAATTCCGATCGGACTGGAAGACAAACTGGAAGGCGTCGTAGACCTTCTCGAAATGAAAGCTCTCTATTTCGAGGGCAAAGACGGTTCCGAAGTCCGTGTTGCAGAAATTCCGGCACATCTTGCCGCCGATGCGGAAAAATACCGGCAGGAACTGGTCGAAGCGGCAGCAATGTTTGATGATGACCTTATGGAACACGTTCTTGAAGGTACTGAAACAAAGGAAGAAATCATATCCGCGATCCGTAAAGGCGTCATTGCAGAGCAGTTTGTTCCGGTCTTTCTCGGTTCCGCTCACACCAATGTCGGTATACAGCCGCTGCTTGATGCCGTTATCCGGTATCTGCCCGATCCGACGGAAGTAAAGAATACCGGTCTCGATCTTGACAACAACGAAGCTCCGGTTGAACTGCTTCCGGATGCAAGCAAACCGACCGTAGCGCTTGCCTTTAAACTTGACGACGGACAGTACGGTCAGCTGACCTATGTGCGTATCTATCAGGGAAAAATCGTCAAGGGTGAAGATCTGTACAATACACGTTCCCGCAAGCGGTTCAAGGTCGGGCGGTTAGTCCGCATGAATTCTGCGGCAATGGAAGACATAAGCGAAGGAACACCGGGCGATATCGTCGCACTGTTCGGTATAGACTGCGCATCAGGCGATACGTTCTGCAGCAACGGCCTCAATTATTCAATGGCGTCAATGTTCGTACCGAATCCTGTTATTTCACTTGCCATTACACCGAAAAACAAAAAAGATGCCGATCAGATGGGAAAAGCTCTTAACCGTTTTACAAAAGAAGATCCGACGTTCCAGACCTACGTTGATCCTGAATCAAATCAGACCATCATCAAGGGTATGGGCGAACTTCATCTCGGTGTCTATGTTGAGCGTATGAAGCGTGAATATAACTGTGAAGTAGAAACAGGAGCACCGCAGGTAGCATATCGCGAAACGATTACACAGCGTGCAGAATTTAACTATACCCACAAAAAACAGTCCGGCGGTTCAGGTCAGTACGGACGCGTTGCCGGGTTTATGGAGCCGGATCCCGAGAAAGATTACGAATTCGTCGATTCAATTAAGGGTGGTGCAATTCCGAACGAATATATACCATCCTGTGATAAAGGTTTCCGCAAGGCAATGGAAAAGGGTTCGCTTATCGGATTCCCCATCGTCAATGTAAAATGTACGATCAACGACGGGCAGTACCATCCGGTCGACTCTTCGGATATTGCCTTCCAGATCGCCGCAATCGGTGCGTTCAGGGAAGCATATACGAAAGCAAAACCGGTTATTCTTGAGCCTATCATGAAAGTCTCCATCGAAGGTCCGACAGAATTCCAGGGGAACATGTTCGGTTTGATAAATCAGCGCCGCGGTGTTATAATTGACTCGACAGACGAAAATAATCAGTCAACGGTCAATGCTGAAGTACCGCTGAGCGAGATGTTCGGATTTTCTACAATCCTTCGTTCTTCCACGCAGGGGAAGGCAGAATTCACAATGGAATTCGAAAAATACGGGAAAGTTCCGAATTCCGTTGCCGAAACCCTCATGAAAGAATATCAGGAAAAGAGAAAAGCAGAACAGAGATAACATGAGAATGCCTGCAGCTCATACGACAAAGATTCCGGACTGCAGGTTTATTTTCGTGTACGAACGACAAGCTCCGCTTGACATTTTATAGGAGATACCATGGGAAAACAGGATTTATTTGAACACAGCCCTATCCGCCTTTTCGATAAAGCTACAAACGGTGGTCTGAAAGACGGTGAAATAGGACTTGTCACCTCAAAAAAAGGTTTAGGAAAAACTTCTGTTCTGGTTCAATTCGGAATGGATGCTATACTTGAAGACAAACAGCTCGTCCACGTTTCATTCGATCAGCATTCTGCAAATGTTATAACATGGTACAACAGTATCTTCAATGAAATTGCTAAAAGAAAAAATATTAGCGATATAGAAGACATGAAAGAAGAAATGGTTCGTGAAAGAACTATTCTCAATTTCAATCAGGAAAATTTTACGCTGCCGAAAGTCATCAAAACACTGAAGGCACTGAAAGATGCAGGAATAAAACTTGCCGCGCTGGTTATAGACGGTATTGATCTTACAAAAGTCAGTGAAGCCGATATGAAAGTTGCAGCTGATTTTGTAAAAACTGAAAATATCAAAGCGTGGTTCAGTACAACAGCAGACGGAGAAAAACTCTCGGACTCTGTTCCTGAAGAAAATCTGCAGAAATTCTTTACCGCTATTTTACACCTTTCTCCGAAACCTGACGGTGTTGTAGTTTCTATTGTAAAGCTGCGTGACCGGAACGATATTTCCACGTCACTTAAACTTGATTCGAAGACACTGCTCATTACCGAAAAATAATCAGAAGAAATCAAGAATCTGAAAAATTTTTCCTTTGCAAACACCCCTTAAGCCGGACGGACGTCCACTGTAAGGGGTGTTTTTTTACCGGAAAAAAACTTGCAAATTCTGAAATATGTGCTATCATAAAATTGTCAGGGAGGATTTCAGACCGCAGTCTTGAAGATGCCTGCGGGTAAAAAAAAGAAAGGGGGACCACTATGGAAAATCCGCCAGAAATTTTTACCCCGGAGTCCGGGGACGTAAAGAAGTAAATTCACTGTCTAAGGACAGCACTATATTGATGATCTGCAGGAACGCCTTTGACGGTACCTGCGGTCACTAAGAGCCGGCAAGAGGCCGGCTCTTTTTTATTCCTTCCATGGAAAAATGAACGATTTAAACGTACGGTGTCCTACCATTTCATCGTCATCAGCCAGAAGTTCATCCCACGGAACTTTTTTCTGTTCAGCCCTGGTCGTCAGTTCAGGATGCGCTTCAAGCCAGTCATATTTATATAACCGCAGGCGGAGTGCATTTACCAGTGCCAGCGTAATTCCCGAAACAGATGGAAGAATAAAAAACAGAATCACCGATAATACAGCAAGAACCGTATTGTACAAAAACATAAAAAAAGAAAAGCCCGGATTATCAAAAAATATAATAAATGATTTTTTCAGACATTTTTTAAAGTCGTTATGCATAAGTGCGCGTACCGGCAGAAACCACTGCAGCGCCAGCAGGCAGAGGACCTCAAACCAGAATAATATCATTCCGAGCGTAAAACCAAAAAGATTTCCTATACTGAAATAGTACGGAAGACCGACGAACGCAACGACTGCAAGCGAACCGGCGAGCAGTCCGAACAGCACCGCGTCTTTGACAACTCCGCGCAACGATCCAAAAAAATCACTGATTCGCGCAACACTGAAATCTGCTATTTCAGCAGCACTCTCACTATAGGCGAAAACCGGAATACTGCACACCGCAATACAAAGAACAAGAACAACCATTGAAAGTGCAATATTAAACTCCGAAATTTTACTGACAAGCCAGTAAGATCCGGTGCCGAGCAACAGTACCATCAAATTTGGAATAACAAGAGATCCCATATTATCCCAACCGTCATAAAAATTTTTTCTGATAAAAAGGCCAACCATATTGTCAGTCTACACTTTTTACCGAGTTATATCAATTCACCGGGACGGTTACTCTGTACTATAATGGAATGGACTTTGAAAAAGAGCTTATGGTATACTCCATAGTATGGATTATGATATATCTTCTACGATTTCATTGGTGTCGCACATACATTCAGCCTCTGCAGATTTTTTAAAAGTACGACTCGCTGAAAAAGGACTGCCGGATTTCGCATCCTCTCATGGTTTTATTCTCTTTCAGCTGTCACGAAAAACGAAGCTTACCATGTCGGAAATAGCAACCCGGATAAACAGGGACAAATCTACGACGACCGTTCTCATCAGAAAACTTGAAAAGGCGGGATTCGTAAAAAGCGAAGTCTCGCCTGCAGACAGCCGCAGTAAATTCATTATGCTTACGGAAAAAGGAAAAGAATACAACAAGGTAACAGACGGACTGTCAAAAGAACTCATTTCCACCTTTTACCGCGGTTTTTCAGAGGCCGAAAAACAACAGGTTTTTGCATTACTGAGCAGAATTTCCGACAATTTCAAAAAACCCGCGGTTACTGCTTGACAATACTTTTATATAAAACTATATTTTAGTAGTAATCTATTTTATGAGGGCTACTATGAATTCGTTATCACTGAAGAAGAGCGTTTCCCGCGTGATGGCTGCTGCAGCTTCAATCCTGCTCGTAATCGCTTTTTCATCCTGCCATGAAAAAAAAGGTACCGGTAAAAACATCGGTATTTTCGTACCGGGAATTCTTTCCGACAGTCCCGTTTATTCCATGATGGTTGACGGCGTCCAGGAAGCTGCTGCTGCATACAATAAAAACCGTACTGAAAATGATCAGGTTTCTGTAACAATTCTTGAGGCCGGTACCAATCAGGCGGAATGGAGCGGAAAACTTACCGCGCTCGCCGCTACCGGGAAATATGCAGTAATCATCTCATCCAATCCGTCGCTGCCGGATATAGCTGACCCGCTTACAAAAAAATTTCCTTTGCAGAAATTCATCCTGATGGATGCATACGAAAAAGGTAATCCTTCAATTGCGACCGTCCGCTATAACCAGCGCGAACAGGCATATCTGAGCGGTTATATCGCTGCCCTTATGTCGAAAACACATAAAATCGGTCTTATAGCCGCTCAGCAATATCCGGTTATGGATACCATAATTCTTCCGGGGTTCAGGGAAGGTGCGGCGGCGGCCGTTGACGGCACATCCGTAGATTTCAGGATAGTCGGTAACTGGTACGATGCTTCAAAGGGTGCGGAACTTTCCGCAGCGATGAACAAGTCCGGCGTCGATGTCATTCTGCCGATATGCGGCGGTGCATCACAGGGGGTCATTGCTACAGCAAAAGAACGCGGATTTTATATCACCTGGTTCGACAATAACGGATTTTCAAAGGCACCCGGTGTCGTCATAGCCAGTACCGTCATGGAGCAGAAGAAAATGTCTGCCGAAATGACGACCCGCTTTCTGGAAGACAAAATTGAATGGGGTTCGGCACAAACGGTCGGCGTGCAAAAGGGTTTTATTGAATTCGTCCAGAATGATCCGCTCTATATACAGACCGTCCCGAAAGAGGTCCGCAGCAAAATGAGTGCCGTTGTCGACGATATTCGTACCGGTACATTACAGCTTCCGTCCCAATAATTCTGAATGACCGTTACTCTTGAAAAAATTTCGAAACGTTTTTCATTAAAAACCGTTCTGGATTCCGTCACCGCCGAGTTCCGGGAAGGGAAAATTCATGCACTTGTCGGAGAAAACGGTGCGGGAAAATCAACGCTGGCTGCCCTTATTTCAGGTGAAAAACAACCGACATCGGGCGTCATCAAACTTGATGGAGAACCGGTGCTATTCGAAAACAGACGGGAGGCAGCACAGCGGGGAATTCTGCTTGTTCACCAGCGGCCGCTGCTCGCGCGCAGCATTACCGTAAAAGAAAATATACTGCTCGGAACTGCTTCTTCCGCCAGGAGCCGGAACTATATAAAACGGCTTTCCGATCTCAGAGACCACTGGGCGCCGGGGCTCAATCTGAATGCCATTGTACAGAACATCGGTGCAGATGCGCGTTTTCAAACAGCCTTGCTCAGTGCCCTTTTCAGAACGCCGGCGGTACTTATTCTCGACGAACCGTCAGCTTCGCTCGACTGGGAACAACGCCGCCTGCTGTATGCTGATATCCGCATGCTTGCAGAAACCGGTACGGCGGTCATAGTTATAACCCACAGCATGGAAGAAGCAGCTCTTTTTACTGATACCGTGACCGTGCTTTCACGCGGAACAGTGGCTGCACATTATGCAGACAGTAAATCATTCAAACCGGGAACAGAAGGATACAAAGACTTTACAATTAAAACTGCCGGTGCAATTCCCGGCCGGTCGTCATTTACAGACGGAAATACGTATCTTTCATTCAGAAATATAACCGTACGACCACAGAACAGGCCGGCACTTTTCGATATTTCTTTCACCGCTTTTTCAGGGGGCATAACGCTCATAAAAGGACTTCAGGAAGCAGGGCTCGGGACACTGGAAAATGTTATAACGGGAATGGAAACAGCCCGGGCCGGCGGACTGGTGACGCTTGCATCCGGTAAAACGAAATTTTCAATAAATCTCCATAAACAGCATCTTACCACAGCGCTTTTGAGAGGGAAACACAGCCTGCAGGCAGGTATTGTCCCGACGGACAGGACTTTCCGGGGTGCAAATCCGGATCTTTCAGTCGGCATGATTGTAACGACCTATTATACCGGCCGCCATCCGGAACAGTATGCGCGTTATCTTATAGACAAAGCCGGCATAAAAATTACTCCTTCGGAATCCGCAGCAAATCTTTCAGGAGGAATGCTGCAGCGGCTTATCCTCGCACGGGAGCTGGACAGGAAGCCTCCCTTTATTATAATGTGTGAACCGTTACAGGGTCTGGACACCGCTTCCTCGGGAGATCTCTGTACGCTGCTTGCCGCGGCAGCACGGCAGGGAAGCGCCGTTATTGTGCTTTCGGCTACGCCGTTCCCTGAAAAAACATGCAGCAGCGTCTATAAACTGGAAGGAGGACGCATCAAAACAGGAGAAAACAGATGTTACACAAAACCACCCGATGGAATCTGACTGCTCCCGCGGCAGGTATCATCATCGCAATTCTTATTCTCTTATTTCAGGCCGCAAATCCCAAAGCAGCTATCGTAGATTTCGCGACGGGGTCGTTCACGTCAGCGTACTATTTCGGTACCGTTTTGAACACTGCCGTTCTGTTCATAACCGCAGGGCTGGGAGCCGCGCTTGCCCTAAAAAGCGGCTTTCTAAATCTCGGTGGCGAAGGTCAAATTTATGCGGGCGGATTTACCGCAGCCATTGTTCTCGACAGAATGAAACAGTTTCCCGCCGTCAGCGGGCTCGCGGCAGCTCTGATTGCAGCCGCAGCAGCAGCCGCACTGATGGCATTCGTTCCGGCCCTGCTCAAACAGTTCAAGAATGCGGATGTACTGTTGACGTCCTTTCTGGTTTCCGCAGCAACAATTCCGCTCATAGATGCACTCATTGCCGGAAAATTCCGCGACGTTTCGGGAAA
>JALCCK010000071.1 GCA_022640795.1 Treponema sp. | reverse complement strand
TTGAGAGTGATTCAGAGGCTGTATTTTTAGCGGACTGCTGCGGTACTATTAAAAATCTTACGGACCGGAAAATACGGCCAGTCAGAAGTTTACAACCTATCCGCTAATACGCCACAAAACTGTTGCAACGCTCCTGTTTATGACAGCACTGTGTTCATGCGGTAAACCTGTCGATAAGGAATCTTTATGAAAAAAGAATACAGGACATATCTTTTAGGAAGCCTCGTATTCATTGCGCTCGTTACAATAACTTTCAGACTGGTCTTTCAGGGATTCAGGGGGGCAGGAACTCTTGTCATCCCGGAAATTTTAACCCTGCAGAATTTACTGATAATCGCCGGAGTACTGATTGCATTTTATCTTCTTGACGGGTTGCGGCTTTATTTTGTTTTCAGGACACTGGGACAGGATGTCAGGTTTCTACTGATGCTGAAACTCGTTTTTATCAACATCTTTGCTTCCGGAGTAACCCCGCTTGCAACAGGCGGTGGATTTGCACAGATTTACTATCTGACAAAGTATAAAGTACCGCTGGGAGTAGCAACGGCGGCAACGACGATCAGAACGGTTATCACATCAGTTATGATATTTGCGTCAGTACCGTTAATACTGGTACATGAAAAAGGTATACAGCAGGTAGTACCAGTCAAACACGGTTTTCTTCTCTCTCTTCTGCTCATTCTTTTCTATATATCGATAATTCTGCTGTTGGTAAGAAAAAAAGAAAATCTCAAAAAATTCATATCATCATGTATCCGTCTGCTGAACAAGGTGCATATCATCAGTGATAAAAAAACCGGAAAACTCATAAATTCGGCGGAAACTGAACTGGAATTATTCAATACCGCTCTGAAATCATTCCGGAAAGGTCCGGTACTGTATAAAAGTCTCTCTCTTTTCTGCGCCGTTGCCTATCTTGTACTTCTGTTTATATTTCCGTATATTCTGATAAAACCTTTGAACGAAAAAGTATCTCTCATCACCGTTATATCAATCCAGATACTTATCACTTTTCTCATCTATTTTACGCCGACACCCGGAGGCAGCGGCGTTGCAGAAGGCAGTTTTGCATTGATTTTTTCGAATTTTCTTGATTCTTCATATATTGCCCCCTTAACATTCTACTGGCGTTTTTTAACAACCTATCTCGGCATGGTAATCGGCCTTTTTATTTTTTATCGTGAAATTTTAAGGAGAAATAATACCGGGAGTACTAATGGAACCTGACAGAAGAAAACGTTACATTGTCCTATTTTTCTCAGTAATCTATCTCAGTGTTCTTGTTTTTAAAATTTTCATTACGATTGAGAATGCGGAGTTTATAGGGATCAATGCCAGAAATACCGCGGAAATCACGAATTTGCTGCAGACCAAACAGAATTTTTCGTTTATAGCGGTTGGCAACGTCATGAATTCCATCAATATATTTAAAGACAGAATGATTCCGATGATTAATGATTCCGATGCTGACTTTGTTGTCTTCACCGGAAATTTTATACTGGACGGTTCTAACGATAAATATGCCGCACTGGACAGAAGTCTTATCCTTTTGAAAAAACCGGCGCTCTTTGTCATCGGTGAAAGAGAAGTGACCGATGACGGCGCCGATCATTTTTTCCATCATATGGGGAACCCTTTTTTCTTTTTTAATGCAGGAAACACGTTGTTCATATTCATGGATACAACAGGATATTCCAACGAGTCGTTACAGATGCAATGGATTACGGAACTACTTGAAAACGCTGATGAACCGTCAAGACGAATCGTCTTTACAAACCGAAGTCTTCCGGATAAAAATTACAAAGAGTTGATATCCGAAAAGAAATACATGATGTCAGAAATGTTCCGGAAAGACCTGCTCGCATTATTCAGTCGTACAAAGGTTCTCGCAGTAGTATCCGGAAGTACCGGTGTATCAGACAGAAAAACTATAGAAGGGACACGCTACATCAGTACCGGAGGCGGCGGAGGCATAGTTGAGACATCCACAACAAACGGGAAGCCTTTTTATTATACGCAGATTACCGTAGACGGAGACACGGTTTCAACAGAAGACAGTATTCTTCCTGATACGGGAACGACGGCCGAAACTTCTATTCTGCTATGGATATGGAACAAGCTTTACTCATGGATTTATATTTCCTTTCTCAATATACTCCTGATAATTTCGATCAGTTTTGCAATTGTTTACACACTGTACAACTGGCTGGTATTGCGCATAAATTATTACCCCGATCTGAATGCAGCCACACCAAAAGGATACAAACTGACGATAGCCATGTTTACTAATAATTACCTTCCGTTCGTTGGAGGCGTACCGGTATCCATAGTCAGACTGAAAGAAGGACTTGAACGGTTAGGACACACGGTATATATTTTCGCACCGGCGTATGAAAACTCGCCGGCAGAAGAAGATGAGCATGTTATCCGGTTTAAACCGCTTTTTCATTATCGGAAAGACGGACTGATCGTACCGGTATCAAATATTTTCTCCGCACGTATAAAAAAAGAATTCAGGAAAATTAATCCTGACATTGTTCATGTGCATCACCCGTTCTGGCTTGGATCAAGCGGAAGAAGACTGGCCAGAATATTCCGGAAACCTGTCGTATTCACCTATCATACAAGAATTGAGCAGTATAATCACTATGTACCGATATTCCACAATCTGGCGGGAGGACAGATACCACATCTGATTATCAAACATTTTGCATCATCATGTGATGCGGTAATTGCGCCGACCACTTCAGCAAAAAGATATCTGAGAAACCTTGGTATCGGGAAGCTGATCATTGTCCAGCCCACCGGCGTAGATCCTGATCCGACTATTAACCTGCAGATATCGCTGCCTGCCCCCAAAGGTAAAATTCTTTTTTCGGTTTTCAGACTGTCAAATGAAAAGAATCCGTATTTTCTGATCGACGGGATTGCAGAACTGGACAAACAGACAAAGCAACCGTTTACCTGTTATATAGCAGGATCCGGTCCGGAAGAGGCATCGATGAAACAGTATATCGCTGAGAAAAAACTTGAAGGCAGGATAGTCCTGTTAGGCAGCGTTAAACCGGCAGATATAGCTTCCTATTATAAGCTCGCGGATCTGTTCATTTTTTCATCTCTCTCTGAAACCCAGGGGATGGTTATTCTGGAAGCCATGGCCGGCGGTCTTCCGGTTGTAGCTGTTAATTCAAGCGGTATTACCGATGTAGTCCAAAACGGTGTCAACGGGTTCAAGACAGAAGCAGATATTACGGACTGGGTAAACAAAATCCGTACGATTCTTGAAGATGATTCTTTGCGTCTTAAAATGAGCAGAAATGCACGCAGCTATGCAGAGAAGTATTCAATGGACGCGATGAGCAGAAATATTCTGGATATGTATTACGAAATAATTGAATGGAAGAAAAAACACCCGGAACAGGTTTTTATACGATGACGGAATGTATTCCGTTTTCCGTATGACTCGACGATTGTCTGCTATTCGTACCGCAGCGCATCAATCGGATAAAGATTAGCAGCTTTTTTGGCCGGATACCACCCGAAGAAAATGCCGACTGCAGCTGCAAAACCGGCTGAGGCTGCTATGACGACAGGACTTACCAGCGTCGGCGTATTCATAAACGTCCGCATAATATATGTCAGAAAAAGTGCAAGAATAATTCCCGAAAGTCCGCCGAGCAGACTCAAAATTACCGATTCTGAAAGAAACTGCAAAAGGATATCTTTTTTACGCGCTCCTACCGCCATACGGATTCCTATTTCACGGGTACGTTCGGTCACAGAGACAAGCATAATATTCATGATACCGATACCGCCGACAACCAGCGATACGCCCGCAATAGCGGCCAGTAACGTCGTCAGAGTCCGGGAGGTCTTCGATGCGGTTTGAATAATCTGAGTCTGATTCATAATTTCAAAATCAGCGTCTGCCGTATCTGAGAGTTTATGTGATTCCCGCAGAATCGCCGTAACTTCGGTCTGCGCCTCACTCATAAGATCTTCTCTGACAATGCTCATTTCTATAGAATCTATTTTCCGGTCCTTTGTCAGGCGGTTGACGGCAGTATCGAGCGGAACCATTATAACATCGTCCTGATCCGATCCCATTGTACTGGCGCCTTTGCTTGCAAGAACACCGATAACCGTAAGGGGTGTTGTCAGTATCCTTATCGACCGGCCGACAGGGTCCTGGTCAGGGAACAGTTCGGCAGCAACGGTTGTGCCGATCACCGCGACCTTGCTTCGGGCCTGAAGATCGCTGTCGGTAAAAAATACTCCTGATTTTATGGACCAGTTCTTGATCTTCAGATAATCCGGTTCAACTCCATAAACAGAAGTCTCCCAGTAGTTTGACCCGCCAACAACGTACGTACTTGAAAGCCTGACTTCACCGGTCATTGCAGACAAATAGCTCGATTCAGCACGAAGTTTTTTAACATCGGCCATTGTCAACCGGTTCGCTTCCCGCGGTCCATGCGGAGCCATAACCATCAGAAGATTTGTACCCATGGATGCTATCTGCTTTTTTATCTGCGCCTGAGAGCCCTGTCCCACGGCAACCATAACGATAACAGAGCAAACGCCGATGATAATACCCAGCGAGGTAAGAAAGCTGCGCATCTTATTGCGCAGTATACTTTGCATTGACGCAGAAACAAGTTTCGTTACAGTCATAGCGGAACTCTCTGCGATAATGCTTTATTTTTATTTTTCCACGCAACGAGATCTTTGTCCGCTGAACGGCGTTTTCCGACCTGCGTATCGGAAACCAGTACACCATCACGCATCGTTATAATCCGTTTGCAGTAAACGGCGATATCCGGCTCATGGGTAACCATCAATACGGTTTTACCTCTGTTATTAAGCTCCTGAAAAAGTGTCATAATTTCGAGCGTCATTTCAGTATCAAGATTACCGGTCGGTTCATCAGCAAGAATAAAGGCAGGATCATTGACCATTGCTCTGGCAATCGCCACACGCTGCTGCTGCCCGCCGGAAAGCTGGTTCGGTTTATGATCAATCCGGTCGCCGAGCCCGACGTCCCTGAGTGCAGAAAGAGCCCGTTCACGGGGAGTATTTTTTTTACCCGATCTGTCGTAAAACAGCGGCAGTTCGACATTTTCAATAGCACTGGTACGTGCAAGCAGATTGAAACTTTGAAAAACGAACCCTATCTTTTCATTACGAATGGTCGCAAACGTATCAGGATCGGCTTTTGAAGTCTCTGTTCCGTCAAGCATATAACTGCCTTCCGTCGGCTTGTCCAGACAACCGAGTGTATTCATAAGGGTCGATTTACCTGAACCGGACGGTCCCATAATTGCAAGAAATTCGCCCTGCTCTACGTCGAGATCAATTCCCCTTAAAGCCTTGACAACTATGTCGCCAACAGAATAATAACGTTTGATACCGCGTAATTCGATAATTGCCATAGTACTTACTCTACCTTTATCTTGAGAATAATCTCTTTTCCCGCAAGTTCGTCAGCACCGCTAACCTCTGTTTTTGTCAAATCGCTGATGCCGACCTGAACCAGAGCAACGGCAAGTTTACCGTTTTTATCAAGGTACCACAAAGGCTTACGAGCTGCGGGCTGAACAGTCCGGACGGATTCGGTTTTAGAGCTGTTACCGGCCGGCTGATGTTTTACTGATCCTCCGCCGGGACCTCCTCCCGGGCCTCCTTGAGGAGGTCCCCCTGCTCCGGGGCCGCCCCCCCCGTTCAGCAGACCGGAAAGTCCGCTCTGCTGCATCTTGCCGGTTTCAGAACTTTTTCTACTGTTGCGTGAAGATTTATTTCGAAGTGTTTCATCATAACGGGCCATGGCAGCAGATTTGTCTGCTTTACTCATTTCCGCAGGAAGCCCGGCTTCAAACAATAATCTGTTTTTTTCAGCATCGGACAGCGTCGTAGGCGTAAAACGCAGGGCCGCATTCGGAACGGTAAAAACATCATCTTTCTTTTCCTTAATAAAATTCACATTTGCTGTCATCCCCGGAAGCAGCCTGCCTGATTTATTGTCGACAAGAATAATGACATAGTAGTAAACCAAATTATCGCTCGTTTCAGGAACAAGCCGGACCTCCTTCACGGTGCCCTCAAAATTCTCCCCCGGATCAGCTTCGACAGTGAATTTTACTTCCTGCCCGGCCTTAATGGAACTGATATCGAGCTCGTCGACTTCCGCTTTTATTTCCATCTCCTCCAGATTTCCTGCAATGGTAAAAAGTGTTGTAGAAGACGAGACGGAACCACCGGTGACACTTGCTCCAGGATCTATGTCACGTTCAAGTACGATACCATCGATGGGAGACGTAATGAAAGCATACTGATTAATCTCTGTTGTGATCTCTTCAAGCGATGCCTGCGCCGATTCAAGATTTGCCTTGTCGATGTTCAATGTTGCAAGTTCCGATTTGTAATCATATTCGGAAAGGTACTTCTTATCGTAAAGGGGCTTATCATTTTTTACATTCAATAACTGAAGATCGTAGGTTATCTGATATTTATCGACCTCTGCCCGGGCTTCTCTTTCCTGAATCTTTAAAAGATCCGTATTGATTTTAGCAAGAACCTGCCCTTTCTTTACGCGGGAATTATAGTCAACATAGACGGCTTCAATACGTCCGCTCATTTCCGCAAGTACATCAACCGAAGAAACGACTGCAAGTGTACCGGTACTCGCTACCGTACTTTCAATTGAACCCTTCGAGACTGTTGTAAAGTCATAATGCTGCTTTCCACCTGACGATTTTGCGGCCGAACAGGAAGAAAACATAAAAATTCCTGCAAGTATGACGACACTAATCAATACCGCAGAAATTTTTAGGTTTCTGGCAGATGATAAATTTTCTCCCGGATAAAACAACGAACATACTCCTTTGTAGTTTTACTGATACTGGCATAAAAATATATACCAGCGCACAAATTTTTATTACTGATAATCAGATTAGATATATTTTATTTCACTGTCAATGAAAACGCCGATAATATTTTATTATAGCAGAAGGACATGCATCGACTACGCTGGAAAGAGTCAGGAAGAAGCGGTAAGATTCAGAATACCGGAGGTCACGGTCTGGACAGATGACAAATAATCAGTTTTATTATACGATACTGACAGAATAAGGAAATCAAACAATGCCGCCTATGAAAAAAGTATATAGAATCATTCCTCTGACTATGCTGCTGGCATTATCCGGCTGCATTACTCCCCCCGGATGGGTACTGGTTCAACCGCCGCCGGCTCAGGAACCGATGAAACCTGTACCTGATAACCGCCATATGCAAAATCCCGGCTCTACAACCCCTTCAAACGGACAACCGGGAGTACAGGGAGAAAAAGGGCCCGGGCCGGAATCTTCAGAATCCCCCGGGACTCCCGGCAAAACTCCTCCTCCGGCGAAATAAGGAGCCGCAGCCTGTTTTCGCTACCGGTAGACGTCAGCTTCTGTCCAGATTTCTTCTGAATGCGGCAAGATGATTCTCGGAAGCCTGCATAAGCCGGGTAAAAAGATCTTTAAGCTGCCTGTTCTCCGGTACAGAAAGTTCCGGATCAGCAAGAAACGATCGATACATGGCAATATTTTCTATTTCTGCAGTAACACCGGCTTCAAGCGCCTCTTTGACCGATCCCGGTACGATAACAAAATCAGCAGCCCTGTCGTCAGGGACGGGCAGACTGCGGTTTTTATATTCATCTTTCAGCCACTGAATATGACGTTCCTCAGCTTTTATGATAGAACTGAACGGCCGGATTTTACCGAATTTTTTTATGATGCGGTCATATTCGGCTCTGGCAAGAAACTCGTCCTCGATTGCGTATTTAAGCATAGCAGGTACCGATAGGTCCCTTTCGTTTTTCGCACCGGCAGCGCCCCATGACACCCCCGAATCCGCTGCGTATAAACAGGCACCTGTCATAATCAGAAAAAAAGCTGCAAATCTTTTCACTATGAACCTCCGTTTTCGAACTGTATTCCCGGTATACCAGTAAAGCATAATCACATGATTCTTCTGTTCACCACCGGTCGTTTAAAAGTATACTACACTTTTTTGATTTAACAGAAAAATAAACAGAACGTTCCGATTATCATGCGTTGACAGAAACCCAGCATGAATTTCAAATCATTACTGCCATAAGAGTTTTCCATTACTGTCATAAAAGTCTTCCATATATTGTCATGGAGTTCTAACAGTACTAGTTTGATAATAAAATCAGTACTGTTTGATTATTAAACTAGTCTTATTTTGTTCCCTGGACAATTGAGAAGACAACTGCGCACAAGTTGAAAGGAAAACACGCATAACTTGTAAACAAAGTGCGCATCACTTGTGCGCATTTCTTTTTCAAGTTGCGCGCAAAGCTCCCTTCAATTGTGCGAAAGCCATTTTTCAACAATGCACCGTCCTGAGTGACGGAAATAGTGCAGATAAGGTTTGTCGCTGCGTAAAGAACACTTGTATTCAACGGCCAGTCAAAGTATGATAAGAAAACACTGCTCATAAATTATATAAAAGGAGCAGCGGTACGGAGGAGTAAAATGAATACCTGTCGAAATATAAAAAAACTGGTAACGGCGCATGCAACTATCGAAGGAGCAGGTGTCCGGTTGCAGCGGGCCATCGGATTTGACGATCCGTATCGGTACGATCCGTTCCTGCTGCTTGACGATTTCAGATCTGATACTCCGTCAGAATATATAAAAGGATTCCCCTGGCACCCGCATCGCGGCATCGAAACGATAACATACGTACTAGAAGGTGCTATTACCCATGAAGACAGTATCGGAAACCGGGGCAGTATTGAAAATGGCGCTGTCCAGTGGATGACAGCAGGCAGCGGTATTTATCATCAGGAAATGCCGGAAGGTGATAAAAACGGCTCGCTGTCCGGTTTTCAAGTATGGGCTAATCTGCCGGCACGGTATAAAATGATGGAGCCCAGATACCGTGAAATCAAGGCGGAAAACATTCCTGAAGTAAACGAAAAAAACGGAGTATGCATTAAAATAATAGCCGGGACGTACGAAAATACGACCGGACCGGTAACCGATGTCGTAACCTCGCCTGAATATTATGATGTTTTTATTCCGGCACAGACAGAGTATCTTCTGCATACAAAAAAGGAAAATACTGTTATTTTCTATATTTTTGCAGGAGAAGGAACGATTGTTACGGAAGGGGATAAAAGTGAAATACCGCCCCGAAATACAAAAGTAATGAATAGAACACTGCTGCTCTTCGGAGAAGGCGATGTCATAAAAATAAAAACGGCAAAAGAATCACTACGGTTTCTGCTGTTAGCGGGAAAACCGCTGAAGGAACCGATCGCATGGTATGGACCGATCGTCATGAACAACGACGAAGAACTGAGGACCGCCTATGAAGAACTGTCAAACGGTACTTTTGTAAAACAGGGAAAACAGTGAGCCTCGTTATATCTCTATGAAAAAACTTTCGTTATTTTTTGCCATCTGTGCTGTTCTTGCAACCGGTTATTTTATTGTGCTGCAGGTAACGGACCCTGCTCCGTTTTCATTCACCGACGTATGGCTGGTCGCAGGGGTTTGTCTGATGCTGGTTTCTTTTTCGATTCAGCAGCATAACTATCATCTTTCAAAACTGCAGAAAAAAATTTCAGGAACTGTTCTGCTACTGCTCTGTGCCGTCGTAGCGGTAAATCTCTTTCAAATACTGACACCCGCTGTCAGTTCTGGATCAGAACGGACAGATTATCTTATCATACTCGGCGGTGGTTTACGGACAGACGGCAGTCCTGGAAAAATTCCACAGCGGCGGCTGCAGCGAGCGGCCGAATATCTTATCACGCACCGGGATACGAAAGTCATCGTTACCGGCGGAAAAGGAAGATTTCTTCCGGCTGCAGAAGCGCCGGTACTTGCACACCGGCTCGAAGAACTTGGCGTAACCGGCGACCGTATCTTACAGGAAAACCGGGCGCTCGATACTATCCAGAATCTTTCGTTCAGTGCGGAATGCATGGCCCGCGACGCAAACCTATCGCTCGCAGAAATTCTGGAACGTCCGGTCACGATTCTTACCAGCAGATATCATCTTGCGAGGGCGGAACGTATCGCAGCACTTGAAGGGTATAAAAAAGTATATGGAATTGCTGCAGATATACCGATGTACCTTATCCCGAATGCCTACGGCCGGGAAACAGGAGCGACACTCAAGCTTGAACTCCGCAGGTTTTTCACCGGAAAACCTGCCGGACTGGATGACCGTACGTCTGAATGAAGACAGCAGCAGCGGTTCTTTTATCAGATTCCCAGCCGTCAAAGCATCAGCAGCGTACGATTTGAATCGACATTGCTCCTGAATACCGAAATAATTTCAGTAAGTTCAGGAGAAAAGAATGCCTGCAGCGTGACGGCGTTGAGATCGGAAGCAAATTTCTCAATAGAGAGAACGACGCCGGGAATACTGATACTGTTCTTTTCAAAATAAAACTTTATGACGATATCGGATCCGGTAGAAATAGCCGGATCTGTTTCCGGAACAATGTACGTAATTTTCTGCGTTGAAATTTTATAGACAAGAATCCGGTGTATAAAGAGGGTCCCCACCATGACCGCACAATTATGCAATCCGATAAATTTTGAATTTTCAGCGTTCAGGTAAATATAATCGGCGCCGTAGCTGTCATAGTTTTTTTTGAGCAGCCGGTAATTATGTGAATAATTTTCAATAATGGAAATCAGATTGTCAGGACAATGCAGAAATTTGAGACTGATGATGTATATATTAGCCTTTTCCTTTACTTCTCTGATTTCCAGCATTTTCGTATGCAAAAAAACGTCTGTCTGCTGCTGGCTGCATCTGTCTTTGAATTTAAGTGAAAGAAAACAGAGCGAGTCTTTATATTTTTCAAAAAAAGACAGTTCCCGTTCATCAAATGAAACCAGAATACCACCCCATTGCTCTGTCAGCTGATACGGTATGCAGATAAGAGTAAAATCAGATACCACTAGCCGGCATTGATCGCTGAGCAATCCGGTAAATTTTATTGCATACTGCGAAAATGAAATAATCTTCTGATCACCGGTCTCCGACATAAGCACTCTCCCGCTTACTTCATTTTATTATATAGTATAACATGTTTTTTTCATATAATAAAAGTTAACAACGGCAAAATATGGAAAAAAAAGAAAAAATCGGAAACCGTCAGATGCCCGATAACGGGCTATGCACTTTGGCGGCCGGCAGGCTTGGTACTGCTTCCGCGCTGATCCGGTAATTCTGTCATTCGTACCGGATCGAGGATACGGTCAACCTGGCTTTCTCTGACAAGTCGTTCATTTACCACAATTTCCCGTACTGATTTATTTTCAGCCAGAGCCTGTTTCGCAATTTCTGCGGATTTCTTGTATCCGATATACGGACATAAAGCGGTTGCAATTCCGACACTCTGTTCCATAAATTTTCTGCAGTGATCCCGGTCCGCGGCAATACCAACTATACAGTTATCAGTCAGCGTCCGAACCGCACCGGTGAGCGTCGTTAGGGACTCGAAAAGTTTATAAAATACAACCGGTTCGAATGCATTCAGTTCCAGCTGGCCTGCTTCGGCTGCCATACAGATTGCCGCATCGTTTCCAATAATACTGAACGCAACCTGCGAAACGACTTCGGGAATGACGGGATTAACCTTTCCCGGCATAATGGAAGAACCGTTCTGTTTCGCCGGAAGATGGATTTCTCCCAAACCGTCACGGGGCCCGCTGGAAAGCAGCCGGAGATCATTACTCATCTTTGAAAGATTCAGGGCACAGACCTTGAGTACAGAAGAAACCGACGCAAAGCAGTCTATATTCTGTGTGGCATCAAAAAGATCATCGGCCTGCTCCAGCGGATATCCGGTAATTGCAGCAAGAATCGGAACGATTCTGGTAAAATAAACGGCAGGAACGTTTATGGCACTGCCGATCGCCGTCGCTCCAAGATTGACCGAATACATTTCTTTTTTTACTTTCTGCAGCTGTACTCTGCTGCGGCGGATCATACTGCAGTAGGCAGAAAAACTTTGCCCCAGCGTCATAGGAACCGCATCCTGCAGCTGAGTCCGGCCCATTTTTACGACATCCGAAAATTCTGCCGACTTGGCTGAAAGCGCTTGCTCAAGCCGTGTAAGTTCATGATCAAGCGGAACCAGCAGGTCAAGAACCGTCAGTTTACCCGCTGTGGGAACGACATCATTAGTAGACTGAGATTTATTGACGTCATCATTCGGATGAATAAAACGATAGCAACCTCTTTTTCCGCCCAGCAATTCGTCAGCGCGGTTCGCAACGACTTCGTTCACGTTCATATTGGCACTTGTTCCTGCTCCCCCCTGAACCGCATCGACAATGAACTCTCCCCGGAATTTGCCCGAAGCAATTTCATCGCACGCTGTCGTTATAACAGCAGCCTTGTCCGCTGGCAGTGTTCCGCTTTCAAGATTCGCGGCAGCGGCAGCTTTTTTGATCCGGGCAAGATTTGTTATAAACACAGGATGCAGTGAAGTTCCTGTTACCGGAAAATTCTGCTTTGCACGAAGACTCTGTACCCCATAATACGCCGAGACCGGAACTTCCATACAGCCGATAGAATCAGATTCAATACGATTTTCCTTTTTCATTACATAAACTCCTGAATTTGT
>JALCCK010000070.1 GCA_022640795.1 Treponema sp. | reverse complement strand
ACGCAGGAGATTCTTTTTTGTCTTCCGGAATTATCCTCTTTTCTCTCCTGCAGAATGGCTATTTTCAGAAAAATACAAGCTGGAACCTGAGGTCAGGTTTGCAGCATAAGTTATTCAGCATGCTCTATTTAGTTATACTCTTGGTTAACAAATTAACTTAAAATTTAATTTGACAACCGAAAAAATCGGTTTTACTATGGGTAACGTAGTTGAATTGTTAACTTTTATGATAAAAAAGTTAACATATTAATTAAAAGAGTGAGAAAATGCATAAAATTACGATTTCTGATATTGCAGAAAACACCGGTGTGTCGAAAGCGACTGTAAGTTACATTCTCTCTGGGAAGAAAAAATTTTCGAAAGAAGTTGAAGAGAAAGTTTTTCAGAGTGCAAAGGAGTTAGGGTATCTCCCGCAGCAGAATACTGCGCAGCTATTCAAAAACAAGATGATATGCATGTGCATAGAACTGGAACGGGATTGCCTGCGGGATGATCCGTACTACCTTTCCATGATAGAAGGCGGTATGGAATGTGCGACACGAAACGGGTACCAGTTTCTGATAAACAGGATTTCCGTTCACGATACTGATTCCCGGAATATTTTTCTGCAGAATCTGAATAGTGCGCAGGGAGCCATATTATGTAATCCACGTAAGGATCATGTTTTTGAGAATACGCTGCAGAAATCAGAAACACCATACGTGATAATCGGTAACAGCAAGGAGTCGAATTCAAAGTACTGTGTGGACATCGATATTGAAGGCGTTGCGTTTCAGTCAGCGAGCTATATGCTCAAACGCGGATATACGCACATTTATTATATGAATCTGCCGGAATACCAGATCCAGAGCACCCAGCGCCTGAACGGATTTAGATATGCTTATGAGACTGCCGGAGAAAAGTGGGATGACAGTTATCATGATTTTTTTGATGTCAATATGAAAGAATGCTATGAAACCATGAATACGCTGCTTGACAGCGGAAGAAAAATTGACGGTATTGTAACGTCTAATGAAATCCAGGCACAAGGGGTCATCACCGCAGTGAAAGAACACAATATTGCGATACCGGCAAAGATAGGTGTTTTAAGTATGGGGGGCACGATCCTTTCCACTATCGGATCTCCGAAGATAACGATACTGGATTTTAATCCATTCAAACAGGGCTATGAGGCGGCAAAACTGCTTATCGATGTTATGGAACGAAAACGACTTCGTCCATTTAATTTTATTTTACCGGGAGAACTGGTGGAGCGGGAATCCACTTAAATTTTTGTAAGGAGGAATTATGAAAAGACGTATTTGTACGGTAATTGCGTTACTGACCTGTTACTGCCTTACCTTTGCAAACGGAAGCAAAGATACGAAAGCTGGTAATAGTGGGACTTCAAGCGGACAGAAGAAAATCACGTTGATTGTCTGGGACTTTAAGTCGGGTGAAGAAATTACCGGTGCTGCATTCCGCGAGATGGACAGAATGTTCATGGCGGAAAATCCGGATATCGTTATCAATCATGTTGCCCAGCCGGAATCGAATTATTATGAATTGCTGATGAGTGCTTTTACCGCAAAGAGTGATGTCGATGTTGTGCTTTCTCATACCGATAACCGTGCCTGGAATTTCAAAGATTTTCTGACCATACTTGATCCGTATATCGGTTCTGTTATAAAGAACTATTCGCCTGCGGCGCTCAAAGCGTGCTCGGCTTCCAAAGATGCACAGAAAGATATTCGTATGCTGCCGCTGACATCGCAGGGAGTCGGTTTTTATTACAATAAGCAGTTGTTTAGCAAAGCGGGTCTTAATGCTTCAAAAGCACCGGCATCGTGGGATGATTTTTTTGCGGACTGTGAAGCTTTGAAAAAGGCTGGAATAACTCCCGTTATTCTCGGCAACGGCGGCGGAAGTACGTTCGGAATCGATTTTGTTTATCGAACGATTCTGGCTGCGTCGTATGGAAACCGCATCAGCGGATTTTCTGACGGAACTGCGAATTTTACCGATCCTGAATTTGTTGCAGCAACCCGGCTTATCAAGCGGCTGTACGACAACGGATATGTCAATGTGGAAAACGGATCGATGGCATATTTTCAGGATGCCATCAATGCATTTAAAGCCGGGCAGGGCGCTATTTTTATCGGTTTAACATCGGATATTGCCCATTGGAAAGATTTCGGAACAGCATTGGGATACGAAAACGTCGGCTATTTCCCGTCCTGTACATCTGCAGAGACGACTTACCCCGGCGCGCAGGTTAATCAGGGGGCCGGACTCGGTTTCGCAGTTGTAAGTTACAGTCCGAATGTCGCAGCAGCGGTAAAGTATATCGAATTCTATACGTCGGGAAAAGGTGGAAAGGTCTTTATGGATGCATCCGGTGCGCTCGTCCCGAATGAGACGATACCGGTCGACAAATCTAATACGCTGCTTACTGAAATCCTCACCGATATGAATACCAAAGGGATTCCTGATTTTATGAATCTCGTACCGGGAGGGATGGTATCCGATATGTACAACCTTGAGTATCTGTATTTTATCAGTAACGAAACCGACGAAGACGGCTATATTCAGGCGCTTGAAAAACTGTATAAGAATTCGCTGTAAGCAGTTACCGGATTTTCGGCCGCGGCTGCGGCCGGAATATTTCCGCATCTAAGGAATAAAAATGAAAAGAACAAAATGCAAGACGCGAAGCATCAACAGACAGGAAGAACATGATGCGTGGATACTGATTCTGCCGCTCATTATACTGATGCTCCTGTTTACTGCTCTGCCGGTCCTGTCGAATTTTGTATATAGTTTTACTGACTGGAACGGTATAAGTAAACCGGAATTTGTCGGATTAAAGAATTTTATCTATATGTTTCATGATGAACGGTTTTTCAGTTCTCTGAAGAATCTCGGAGTTCTTATTCTGTATATTCCGTTCGGCGTCATGATTCCGGTTATCATTGCGGCTGCTATGCGCGATGGTTTTAAAGGCTGGCGAATTTACCGCGGCATACTGTATCTGCCGAATATTCTGGGTCCGGTTCTGCTGGGAACACTTTTTGCCGTTATTCTAAGTCAGCTCGGTCCGGTAAATGAAATTCTTAAACAACTTGGTTTTGCCAATGCCGATAAATTCTATTTATTGGGGAAAACCGGTTCAGCCCGTAATGTGATGGCCTTTCTTTTTGTAATCTGGATGAGGCTGGGTTTCGGCTGCATCTATTTTCTTTCTGCGATGAGTAATATCGATCCTGAATTGTATGATGCGGCGGATGTTGACGGTGCAAACTGGTTCCAGAAATTTATTCATGTAACCATCCCCGGTATCAGTTATGCGCTGCAGTTTTTTACCGTTCTTACCTTTATCGAAGTCTTTGCCCGTATGTACGGTCTGATTTTTACCCTGACGCACGGCGGTCCGGGATATGCAACGTATACCCTCGAATACGGTATTTATACCATCAGTTTTAAAGGTATGCAGAAAGGATATGCATCTGCCTGGTCCGTCGTTTTATTTTTGTCGTGCGCGGTAATTGCATTGATACAAATCCATCTGGTAAAAAAGGACGAGGTAAAATGAAATCAAGAAAGACTCCGTTTAGTAGTAACAAAGCAATTCTATATATTCTGCTTTCCATTCTTGCCGTACTTGTTCTCTATCCGCTGATTTTTGCGTTTTTATCCAGTTTTAAGACCGTGGAAGATTATACGCAGAACAAAATGGGACCACCTGCGCTCTGGTCCTTTGGAAATTATGCAAAAGTGCTGGTGACCATGCGGATGCTGCAGTATACCGGGAATACGGTATTTGTCGTCGCGGTTGCGATGGCATTTTATATGATTATCTGTACTGCTGCCGGATATGCGTTCGGTAAATTGAAATTCCACGGCAGACTGCCGTTGTTTGCATTTGTATTATTTTTGCAGATTTTTCCGCAGATGGTTGTTGCAAGTGAATTGTACATGTTGTTATCGAGAATGCATCTCGTAAATACCTACGCAGGTGTCATCATTTCATGGCTTGCTTACTTTACACCGTTCGGTACTTATATTATGACGACATATTATGCATCTGTTTCACGGGCGCTGATAGAGTCTGCACGAATAGACGGAGCTAACGTCTTTGAGCAGCTTTTTCTTATCATGATCCCGATTGCAAAACCGATGCTCGGGACAATCGGCATCGTCGGCGCTCTTGCGATGTGGAACGAACTTCCGTTTTCGATGCTTATCCTTCAAAAAAGTAATATGCGTACGCTGACATTGGGAATTGCACTTATGCAGGGTGAATTCGGATTGCCTATCCCGGTTTTGTGCTCAGCCGTCATGATTTCAGCAATAATTCCGCTCGTTGCTTATCTGATACTTCAGGATTTCATAACGATGGGGGCGACGGCCGGTTCTGTTAAAGGCTGATTTAAAATTTTACATACAGATCAGGAGAAAAAGGTGAGACAATCTAATGATTTTGCATACGATATGATCGACATGGATATGGAAAAAAATGCGACACTTTTTTTTGCATTGAAAACGGTTTCCTTGAAAGAAAAAGACGGCGACGTTTTGATCGATGTACCGTTTCAGGCAGCCAGCTACGACGGCGTATTCAAGGATAATGACGGAACGATCGAACATCTGACATTTCGGTTGACTGCGTACGGCGATTCCATTTTACGTTTTTCCGGTACAACCGATTCCGATCCGCTGGAAGAGACAAGTGTGATGCTGCAGAAAGATCCTGCACTCACCAAAGAGCGGCTGTATATCGAACGCGCCGGCGGCGTTTATCGGGTTTTCGATGAAAAAGGAATAGTCCGTTTTCGTCTTTCGACCGAGCCGTTTAAAATTAATCACTGGAGCGATCTGCAGCCGCCGCCGGATCCTATGATCGAAGCCGAATTTTATCCGGATGGAAAGGTCCCGGTGAAATTCATGAGCAACGACCACTTTTTTCCGGGGAAATTCGAATCCGTATCGCTCGGCTATCTGCAGTACCCCGACGAACAGAAAAAAAATCACACACTGTTTTCATTTCATGCGAAGCCGGAGGAAAAATTTTTCGGAACCGGCGAACGGTTCGGACGTTTAAATCTGGCCGGTCGGACGATCATCCTTGAAAATACCGATGCGCTCGGCACCAACAGCAGAAAGGCGTACAAAAATATCCCGTTTTATGTCTCCGAACGCGGATACGGACTGTTCATGCATACATCCGCGCATGTCAGGCTTTCTTTTTCCGATATTTCAAATCGTGCGGTTCAGGGAATGGTGGACGACGGAAGGCTTGACCTGTTTCTGATCGGCGGCGGAAATCCGGAACGCGTTATTTATAATTACCGTACGCTTACCGGATTTTCTCCCGAATTGCCGGTATGGAGTTACGGTATGTGGATGAGCCGGATGACGTACGTTTCCGCCGGCGAAGTGAACGGCATTGTGGACCGGCTCAGAAAAGAATCATATCCCTGCGACGTTATTCATCTCGACACGGGTTATTTTGAAAAAGACTGGGTGTGCGAATGGTCGTTTTCAAAGAAGCGTTTTCCGCACCCAGCGCAGTTTATCGAAAATATGCGTAAAAAAGGATTTTATATCAGCGTGTGGCAGACGCCGAATATCGGGGAAGGAAACTGCCTGTACGACGAAGCGGTTGCACACCGGTATCTGCCTAAAAAGGTTGATTCGGAAGATATGATTTCGCTGTCGGATTTTTCGGGGCAGAATCACGGCGGACAGATAGATTTTTCCAATCCGGACGCAGTTGAGTGGTACAAAAGCCTTGTCAAACGGCTGCTCGACCTCGGAGTCAAATGTATTAAAACCGATTTCGGCGAAAAAATCGATATAAATGCTGAATATAAAACACTGCCGTATGCTCTGCTGCAGAACCGGTACGCTTTACTGTACCAGAAGGCGGCCTTTGAAGAAACGGCGGAATATACCGATAAACCGTTCATCTGGGGCAGATCCAGCTGGGCCGGCGGCCAGCGCTATCCGCTGCACTGGGGCGGCGATACTGCTGCAAATTGGGACGGTTTGGCTGCATCGCTCCGGGGCGGACTGGAATTCGGACTTTCGGGATTTACCTACTGGAGCCACGATATTCCGGGATTCCACAGTCTGCCGGATTTTATGAACACACCGCCGACGGAAAATCTCTATCTGCGCTGGACGCAGTTTGGTGTTTTCTCTTCTCACATGCGGTATCACGGAAGTTATCCGAGAGAACCGTGGGAATATCCCGGCGTCGCTGCCGTCGTCAGAAAATGGCTGCGGCTGCGATACGCACTTATTCCGTATATCGTGCATGAAGCGAAATATTGTACGGTCAGCGGTCGTGCGGTTATAAATCCGCTGTTTCTGGATTATCCTGATGACCCCGTCGCGTGGAATACCGCAGACGAATATATGTTCGGCCGTTCGCTGCTTGTTGCGCCGATCATGAACGACGAAGGGACTCGTTCCGTGTATATCCCTGCCGGCGACTGGATTTCGCTGTTTACGGGAGAAAAGATTTCCGGTCCCGGCTGGCTTCCGTCCCGCGTATACGGCAGCGAGGAAATGCCGGTATTTGTAAAATCGGGGAGCAGCGTACCGGTATATCCTGAACGGGTATTGTGTACGGATGAAATGGATATGAAAAAAACAATACAGCTGCCGTTCGATCGAACCTATCGCGGAATCGGAAACAGCCTGCTCGGGGAAATCTGTGACTTTACCGAAGAATCGATAAAAAAATCGGTGTGAACACTATCTGGAAAAGCCTGTCACGTTCCTTACGGGACGTTTGCAGAATTCGTCTGATTTTTTGCAGACGCACCCGTAAGAGTTTAGGAATTTACGGATGAAGTTTATGTTCTTCTGTAAATTCCTCGTTCGGTGTTTTACCGGTAAATTTTCGATAGTGCCGGTAGAAGTTCGACATGTTTCTGAATCCGCACTCCATTGCGGCGCTGGTTACGCTGAGGTCCGTCGTATTCAGCAGTTTCTGTGTATGGCGGATGCGGATTCCGGTCAGATAATCGGTGAACGAAGAACCGGTCGCTTTTCTGAAACAGGACGAAAAATACGAAGAACTCATACAGCATTGTGCAGCGATAGCATCCAGCGTTATTTTTTCAGCGTAATGATTATGCAGATAAATGAATGCCTTTTCCAGCCGTTGGGCGATCGTTTTTTTGACTTTAAGCAGTTCGGTCGATTTGTTTTCATCGGTAAAGTGCCGGATCAGAAACGTAAGTATCTTGAGCACATCCGATTTTATCATGAACTGATAGCCGATCGTTTTTAAAGTATATTCACGGTCTATTTCGTCGAGCAGATAGGTTATGTCGGCGCAAAACGGTTCTCTGCTTCTGATAAGATTTTTAAAATTGCTTCCCCGTTCGACGAACGGTTTCAGATACCAGTAGTCAAAATCACCCATACGTTCCGAAATAAAATCGATGGAAAAAACGGCGACCAGTACGTGCATAGCGTTCGAGGTGACCTCCCAGCCGTGCGCTTCAACATTGTTAAAAATAACAATGTCTCCCCGTTGTACCGGATACTGATTCTGGTTTACATAGTAGATGCCGGTTCCCGATTTTACGCAGGTGATTTCAAAACAGGTGTGCCAGTGGAACGATTCTTTTGTATTGTTCTTTTGCAGCAGAGTATACCGCGTGATGGTGAACGGAAAAGACGGATCGAGTGAAATTTGTTCCTGGTAAATGTTCATAAATACGTATGTATCATACTTGTTCAATAAAAGCAAGAATTCTGTCGAGCTCTGCCGAATCATCACCCGCGACAGCCACTCGGAACGTGTTCGTATCTCTGAGACCTTTTATGAAAAACCTGTCGCTTTCTATTTTAAAAAACGGTTTTTTTAATGAACGCAGATACGTAAAATTCCCCAGCGGACGAAGCGAGGTAATAAAGGCATCGTCGAGCGGAGCAGCAGTCTGGTAATCATAGGCTGTCCAGCCTGATTCCGTGCAGGGTTCCGGCGACGGCCGGTAATCTATTATTTTCATGTTCCGCACAGATCCCGTACAGCACTGGTCAGAGAGTCTATATCTTTTTTCGTCGTTCGGTATGAAATACTTATGCGGACCGTTCCCTGCGGCGCTGTTCCGAGCACAGAGTGGATAAGGGGTGCACACTGGAGGCCTGTCCTCACGATGATGCCGTAGCTGCCGTTAAGGATATAACCTATGTCCGCCGCTTGTAGTCCCGCTATAGTAAAACTGAGTACGGGACCGCAGGGGCGTCCGGTATCGGTATAAAGGGTTACCGCCGGGAACTGTTTCAATTGTGTTACCAGATACGTCATGAGCGATGTTTCCTTTTTGCGGATAACATCAAGTCCCGTTTTCTGAATAAACCTGATGCCGGCCGCGAGTGCTGTAATACCCGGCAGATTCTGCGTTCCCGGTTCATACACCCATGAATCCGGCGTATAAACCAGTTCCGCACTGTGCGTTCCTGTTCCACCGAATTTCAGTGGTCTGATTCGCAGTTTGTTTGCAATATAAAATCCGCCGGTTCCCGGTACGCCGAGCAGACTTTTATGGCCGGTAAAAATGAGCGCGTCGATATGCTGGGCCTGAATGTCGATCGGTATACAACCGGCGCTCTGCGCTGCGTCGACGATAAAAATAAGCCGGTGTTTTTGTGCGATTTCGCCGATCGCAGCCAGATTCTGGATTGCTCCGGTTACGTTTGAGCAGTGGTTAACGATAATAGCCTTCGTATTTGACCGTATTCCGTTTTCAATCGCCTGCGGATCGACGAATCCGTAGCGGTCGCAGTCGACGAACGTGGTCTGTACCGGTTCCGGCCGGTGATTCGCCAGCGGCCGCAGAATGCTGTTGTGTTCGGTAACCGTCGAGACGACGTGCGCGCCGGTCCAGTCCAGTCCGTCGATGATCGTATTCGCTGATTCCGTTGCACCGGAGGTAAAAAAAATTCTGTGTGCATCCGGTGCGTTGAATAATGCGGCAACCAGTACTTTCGCCGCCATTATACCGTCTCCGTTTGCGGATGAACTCCGGTATTGCCCGGCGGGAATATTGTCGAGACTTCTCAGACAGGCAGCGCGGACAACGTTCGGCTTGGGCCACGACGTCGCCGCATTATTCAGATAGATCATCCTTCGACGACTGCAAAATGCATTATGGCGGCGAGTTCTTTAATCTGTTTGCGATAATCACCGAACACGAGGACCTGATGATGGCCAAAATTTGCTAATGTATGCATAAAGTGCCGCGCATCGTCCATTTTCAGATAATAGAACGGGCTGCAGTAAACCGCTTCGTATTCCGATTTTATAACTTCGGCTGTTTTGATGCAGATCGTATCGCCGGCCGGATTAAAGCGGCCGAGCGTGACCGCGTCCGATTTGTTTTCCGTAAAGTCGATCTGCATTTTTCCGCCGAATCCCTGACCGGTAAATGCCCATAATTTATATGTCAGCGGCTTTGTTCCGAACCCGTTCATGCGGCGTGCCGGAACTGCATGATGAATCTTGAGCAATTCGTCTGTTTCATACGACGGATTCCCCATAAATGCCGGCCGGTTACCGAGATACTGCATAATAGTCATGGCGAGCAGTGCGTTCAAATCTTCTTCGCATCCGCTGGGAATGCCTTCGTCTTTCAGCAGAGAATGGCAGGTACAAGGCGTAAATTTCCGATTCTGCGGGATTTCCGACGTGCAAAGTTCGTGACAGGAAGTAGAAAACGCGTTGCAGTCATATTTATCCATCATTTTTTTTGCGGCGAGATAATATTTGATGTCATTCAGGAACCAGTCCGTGTTGACTTTGACTTCGGATGCACTGTTGACAATTTCATCTGCGAGCGGTTTTGCCTCCTCATCCATAACCGTATCCATAAAGGGAAAAATAGCCGTAAACGGCAGCTTAACGATCTCCATTCCGTATTTCTGTCTGATAATTTCGGGATCACGTATGAGACTCTGGATTCCGAACGTCGGCTGCGAACCGGCAGTCAGCACCAGTGCCCGCGTTCCGGCTACCGCTTTGCGGACCCAGAGCAGATGCGCTATTTCGTTCAGATCCTGAAGGTCCATGGCAACGTACGCTTCAACACCTATTGAACGGCAGTATGCGGCAAAATCAATGCCTTCGTTTCCGTTCTGCATAATGACGACCGGCTTTCGGTATCGTTCCAGTTTCGGAATGCGCCAGTTAAGACAAAGGAAAAAGTCGACTTTGTCGATATCCTGTTCGATTTGCTCGAAAACATCCCGGCCGACGACGAATGTTTCATCATATCGGGCATCGATCGCCGGTAAAAATGAAATCTCTTTTGTTACGTCCTTCAACTGGTTGCAGGCTTGTCTGAAAGCGGTATCAGCGTTCGCTTTTTCGACTTCAGGCAGCATGTCCTTTTTATAACCGGCCCGGCAGGGACCTTCCCAGAAATGGGAATGGGTCAGACAGCCGACGATCGGCCGGACGACCAGTTTTGTATTCATGGCAGGTTCTTTCATAATGTTTATCTCCTCTACAGATTTGGCAGCAGTCTCGCGGTACGAATACCGGTATGTATGATCCTATGATAGGGGGCTTCGCGTAAGAATGCGTATACTATCTTGTCCGATTACTGTATTATTTTATTCTTTTTACTGCTGAAACTGTCGGAGTTAATAATCTGTCGGCAGCTATGTCCGTATGCGTCTGATCCGGAATCCGAATTCGTTCTGACGGAAGAAACTGAATATTGTACATATTTTTGCTACTAATTTACGAGCGTGATTAAATTTTCTCTTGTAAATTTAGATCATGCGTGGAGGTTTTCTATGTTGATTGGTATTGCTCCGGTAATAAGTCCGGATTTGTTAGACGCGCTCGATAAAATGGGACATGGTGACGAAATTGTTTTATCGGATGCTTTTTATCCAGCGGATACGTGTAATCAGCGTGTCATCAGAGCTGACGGTATTCGTATTCCCTCTTTGCTTGACGGAATTATGCGCCTTATCAATATCGATCCGTATGTTCCTGATGCACTGGTTATGATGGAGCCGGTAAAAGGCGATTCACTCGATCCGGATGTGGAAGCATCATATATGAAAGCGATTCATCATTATTATCCTGATGCACCTGCGGTAAAGCGTATCGGACGTTTTGAATTCTACGAGCGGTCAAGGTCTGCTTTTGCCGTTGTGGTAACGGGCGAAACCGTAAAATACGGTAATATTATTATCAAAAAAGGGGTTGTTCCTGTTGGTACAGATTTCGTCCTGTGATGAGTATCTCTGCCACGGAAAACATAACGAACCTTACAATATTTAGGAGGATTTAAATATGAAAAAGGTTGGGATTTTTTTTATGATGGTACTGCTCGCTGCCGGTACAGTTTTCGCAACTGGTTCAAAGGATGCAGATAGTGGTAAAAAAAAGATTGTTATTGGAGCGCTTATCCGTAATCTTAATGAGACTTTTGTCCGTGATTATGCTGATAATCTTCAGAAACTTGCAGATGAAAATAACATTGAATTAAAACTGCTTGACGGTAACAGTCTTGTTGCAACGCAACTCGATCAGCTGAATACGTTGCTGACTCAGGGAGTCAAATACTTTGTTATTATTCCGCAAGATACGAGTGCTACAGAACAGATGGCGAAAGCAATTAATGCACGGGGCGGCGGTGCTGCATTTTCAAATATCCAGCCATCCGTTGCCGCACTCAAAGTAGGCAGTAATTTCTATTTTGCATCGTCTCCTGAAACCGTTGCCGGTGATATTCAGGCACAGATTGCAGCGAATTATTTTAAAAATTATCCGGATAGAGCGCCCGGTAACGTTATCAACATGATTCTTATTGAAGGACAGCTCGGCCATCCTGCTCAGGTCAGCAGAAAAAAAGGTCTTATGGAAGGACTTGCCCGGAGAGGTTACAATGTTAATCTTGTGGCGGAAGATACCGCTAACTGGCAGGCGGATCAGGCACAATCGAAAATGGATGCCTGGGTTGCAGCTCATGCCGGAAAATTTAATCTTGTCATTGCACAGAATGATGATATGGCCCTTGGTGCTATCGAATCGCTTTTAACCAATAAATATACGGATGATCCTGCAGATCCTACGAAAGATGTCGATGGAGATGGTACTGTTCTCAAAGTTCCCGTTATTGGCGTTGATGCAACAGAGACTGGAGTTCAATCTATGAAAGAGCATAAAATGTATGCGACTGTTTTACAGGATTCAGTCGGGCAGTCTTCAACTGCTTTTGAGCTGATGTACCAGTGTGCAGCAACAGGATCTGCGATTGGATATACAACAAAGGCCGGCCTTTCTGCTGCGACAAAAGTTACAGATGAAGATCCGGTTACAGATCCTTCCATACTTGCTCAATGTTATTTGGTTCCTTTTAAAGCTATCACAAGAGACTGAATCATGAGCTTATAGTTCGCATGGATCTAAGTCACATTAGATTTTATGAGCAGGAAAATGATACGTATTTCCCTGCTCATATTTTGAAAGGCAGGAAAAATTTATGAATGATGAATATGTTCTTAAAATGGAAAATATTACAAAACGATTTCCTGGTGTGCTGGCCCTTGATTCTGTTTCGCTATATAGAGCATGCTGAATAACTTATGCTGCAAACCTGACCTCAGGTTCCAGCTTGTATTTTTCTGAAAATAGCCATTCTGCAGGAGAGAAAAGAGGATAATTCCGGAAG
>JALCCK010000069.1 GCA_022640795.1 Treponema sp. | reverse complement strand
CTTCTTTGAGTACCGACGTTTTTCCGTCCTCAGCAGTAAAAACGATACTGGCCGTATCCGGTTGCAAAATCTCAATGGTTTTTTCACTACTGTAGAAATCCCCTGAAGACATACTGTCAACACAGCTTTTCGACCCTGTTGTCCACCGCCCCATCTTCTGTGGATGTTTTTTTGCAAATTCTTTTACGGCAAACGGTACTCTCCGGTCAGAATTTCCTTCCCGCAGTACAGGATTCACCGCACTGCCTTTTATCTGATCATATCGGACCTTTATGCTGCGTCCGGCATCGCTCTGCGGATCATCAGGATATTCGGGAACGGCATATCCTTTATCACGAAGTTCTGCAATTGCCGCCTTCAGCTGAGGAAGCGAAGCACTGATATTCGGCAGTTTTATTATATTGGAATCCGGTTTTTTTACCATAACGCCGAGTTCTGCAAGCGCGTTATTCATCTTCTGATCTTTTTCCAAAAAATCCGGGAAAGCTGACAGAATGCGGGCCGCAAGTGAAATATTTTTCGTATGAGTCGTAATTCCTGCTTTACGGGCGAATGCTTTTACAACAGGATAGAAAGCCCTCGTTGCAAGCGAAGGTGCTTCATCAGTAAGCGTATAATAAACAGTTTCTTTGTCGGACACAGATAGACTCCTCTGCTGGTATACCGGGAAAACCAGCCCGGACGGGAAAGTTTTCTGCCCGGTACTAGTATGTTATAGGAGTAACTATAGCATAACTCTGACTCAAGTTACAACAGCTGCAATGCAGCAGATGTATCTGCTGTCAGGCATCGGTTTCTGTTAAACTAAACAGAGGCAGTTACATCAGATTTACACGTCAATACAAGTTGTACGCTTCCCTGATACTGCGGAAGGCAGTGTATGCGCAGTCCCGAATACATAAGTTCTTCCCCTCCGAACTGCTGCCCGGCCTGACCGGCAATCGTCTGCTGCGGTAAATACGGATACGAAAGAGACGCAGGAAGCTGTACCGTGGAATGTACAACTTCGTATACAGCATCAGAGTTCAATCCCTGTAATTTCACTATTTCCGGCGGAACATTTGCTTCCGTATAGGTCCAGACAATCGTTACAACGACCTGTGATGCATCCTGTGCAACATATTCCCACGCGGCAAAGTCGGTTACCTCAGTCAGGGAAGACAGGGACCACGGAGACTCAATTCTATAGAGAGTGCCGAACTGGATGGTATGACGAATACGTTTGTATACCGCAATCTGTTGTGAAATCTCCTGTAACTCGTTATCCGAAAGTTCCGTTAAATCAAGTTCATATCCGAACACTCCGGCCATAGCAACGTCTCCCCGTTGTCGTAATGACGTTATGCGTCCGACCTGCTGGTTAGGCACAGCAGACACATGACACGACATACAGCTTGCAGGATACACAATCCCGGTACCGAACTGAATTTGAATTCGGGAAAGCGCATCCGTATTGTCACTGGTCCAGCACTGGGGCATATAATAGAACATTCCGGGATCGAATCTGCCGCCGCCGCCGGAACACGACTCGAATAGAACATCAGGAAACCGGGTGGTCAATACAGAAAGCAGATGATACAAGCCAAGAACAAATTTATGCGACGTCTCCATCTGTAATTCCGGCGGGACCGCAGCTGAACCTGTCTCCGTAAGACTTCGATTAAAATCCCATTTTACGTATGAAATATCCGCAGAAGAAAAAACATCGCTCATTGTATCGATAAGGAATTCCACGACGTCCCCACGGGAAAGATCGAGTACATACTGATTTCTGCCGAGTGACCGGCCACGATTCTGCACATGCAGACACCAGTCGGGATGTGCACGATACAGATCACTGTCAGGAGAAATCATTTCCGGTTCTACCCACAGGCCGAATTTCAAGCCAAATTTTTTGATTTTTTCTGCAACTGACTGAAGTCCTCCGGGAAGTTTTTTGCGATTAATATACCAGTCTCCGAGTGAACACCGGTCATTGTCCCGTTTGCCGAACCATCCGTCATCAAGAACAAACAGTTCCGCTCCTGTTTTCGCTGCTGCTTCGGCAATTGTCAGCAATTTCTGTTCGGTAAAATCGAACATGGTTGCTTCCCAATTGTTTATAACAACCGGACGGTCCCTGTCACGCCACTTGCCGCGGCAAAGTCTGCTGCGATATAAATCGTGATAAATCCGGCTCATGCCGCCGAGCCCCTGCTCCGAACGTACCATAACAACTTCAGGTGTAACAAAAACCTCACCGGGAGCCAGTTTCCACGCAAAATTCCAGGAATTAATACCCGTCTGGACGCGAGCCATATTAAACTGATCTACTTCTATCTGGGCAACAAAATTTCCGCTGTAAACAAGACTGAACCCGAACACCTCTCCGTACTGTTCGCCTGCGTCAGCACCGACAAGTGCAATAAACGGATTCTGCTGATGACTGCTCGTTCCACGCCTGCTTTCTATACGCTGAATCCCCTGATACAACGGACGAAATACCGGATGGCGCTCGCGGGCATGCGCCCCGGAAAGCTGCAGCATACGGTAACGTGAACCGGCGAAATCGACATTCATGCTCATAATCTTCCGGAGAATAATCGGTTTTTCGTGATAGATTCCGGTTCCGGTATTTTTTACCTGCACGTGGCGGCAGATAACATCGCACGTATTCCAGACCGTGTAGCTTAAAGTAACCAGCAGTCCCGAATCGTGATCCTTCAGATCTATTTCAAGTGTATCCGCTTCCGAATCCTGCTCCGTATACGTAGCCGGTAGTCCCTGAACCGGAGGTTTCCCCGGGATAATACGGTAGGTCTCATACAGTAATTCGGCAATACAGGTACCATCCGCCGTTTCAGCTTCAATAGCTGCCGCCCGGAAATCTGTTTGCCCGGTCGCAGGAAATTCTTCCTGCTGTGAATCAAGTGAAAAATTTTCAGCAGTATCATACATCTGCTCAGGAACTGGTGAAAAAGCGTGGTCAGCTACCGGCATAACACACTGATCGGACCAGTGATTAATCCGGTGAAACCACCCTCCGTGAAGCAGATACCTATCGTTATACAATCTGATAATGTACGTCGATCCCGGCGTGTTCAGCAAAAAACACTGTTTTGCAGAATCAAAAAATATACTCATAACAACCTCTGTCTGCAGATTTCTTACTATCGGCAGCCTCTGTAAATTTTATATTCGAGCCGCTATCACCCGACTGAATTTTCCGGATTTATCCATGCTCCGGAAACTATTCATGGAATAATTATATAGCGCCATCTTTCAGTTGTAAATGTTTTTACAAAAAAAATGTAATATTTTACATTTTTTTATTCTTCTCTAGAATTATGAAAAATAGTATAGTAAAATAAAAGGCTGAAAATAACGTTACTTAAAGAAGGGCCCGACAATGACTATAACGGAAATTGCTAAAGCTGCAGGTGTCTCGACGGCTACTGTTTCCAGATATCTGAACAAAATGCACGTGAAAGAAGAAACACGCAAAAAACTCGACAGTGTTATATTAAAAATGAAATATGTTCCGAAATCTATGGCTCATCAGATAGTCAATACACCTTCAACATCAATAGCGATTCTGACGCATAGTCTGACCAATAATTACAGTATGGAATTTGCTGAGATAATAAGCCAATATTACATGCAGCGCAGGGTGTTGTCTTACATCGTCTGTACCCAAACCAAAACGATCGAATATCAGTACCTTATCGATCTTGTTTCTCATGGCGTACAGGGGGCCATTCTGCAGGATTCTTCAGATTTTGAGGCACAAATAGAAATTTACAATAATATTAGTAAATATATGCCGGTCGTCCTTGTACATTCTTTTGACAAGGAATTTCCGTTCAATACTATCACGGTCAATCAAAAGACAGGAATGCAGGCAGCCATGCACTACCTGCTGGATCTTGGACACAGAGATATTGTCTTCGTACGGGGGAAAGAAGGCTTTTCTTTCGATTTAAAACAACAAATCTGGCAGGAAGAGCTGAAAAAAAGAAATATACCGGCGAATAAAAATCAGGTCATCACGGTTTCGGATTGTGATAAAAAAAACGGAATGCAAACATCCTATAAAGCGGTAACCGCATATTTCAACGAAGGAAACAAACCCTCAGCAATATTTACCTGCAATGACATCATGGCGATGGGGACGCTCCGTGCTATCAGAGAACAGGGATGGTCCGTACCACGCGATATTTCGCTTGTAAGTCATGATAATACGGCCCTTGCAGAGTGTAACGGAATAACAAGCGTTGACATAAAAATCAAAAGTGTCGCCATTGCGGCGATGGATCTTCTTGATTATGTGTTGGACGGGAAGGATACAACACCGAGACATATTTCCATTACACCCGGGCTCATAAAACGGTCGTCCGTTCTTCCGCTTTCAGAAACTCAGCACAACTGAGAAATATCCGCGAATTAAAGTTTTCTCACTATGGGACACCATTAGTTCAATATTACAGGTAATGCTGAACTAATGCTAAGATCTGCTGTTTTGCATTTTCTTTTGCCTCATCCGGTTCATCAAAGAGAACGGCTGGATTGATATTCAAGGCGACACAAAGTTTGAATACCGTATGTAAATTAGGCACACGCTTCCCCGTTTCAATAAAATTGACAAGGTTCTGTGATAAGCCGGCTTTAAGAGCAAGGTCAAGTTGTGAGATTTTTGCTTTTTCCCGTTCTTCACGGAGTCTTTTTATAAATTGTTTTTCCATATTCTCGACAACAACATTCATGTGTGTATTTTCTATTGCTTTTTGTATTGACACAACACATATTAAGGAAGTAATATTCTATAGTATAGTGTGTTTCGTATATAAATAATTATATACCGCAAAGCTCTAAAAGACATTTTCCTCGAAAAAACAGGAAAAAAGTTTGTCCGAATTTATAAAAACTACATACAGCAGTCCTGGCAGTTACTACCGAGCAACTACTGAAACTCAGGAGTAAAAAATGACGGAAAACAGCGCGAGCGATACCGGTTCCGTACAATCGACAGAACCGGAAGAACCAGAACAAAAAAATTCCACCGCCCAAAACAAAAAAAAGAAAAAAAAACATCAACAGAATATCGTCGTTTTCTTCGTTGCAACGATAGGTCTTGTTATTATTGCTCTTAATGTACTTCAAACTTTTATTATTTCACAATCTACCAGGCAGTCGGTTGAAAAAAGTTATACGGACAACTGCAAGGAAATCACAACAGCCTATTCACTTGCACTGACGAATAAAATACTTGAATATGTAAAAGAAATGGACCGGTATACGACGGCAGATATCGTACAGACCGGTGACACAAATCAGATAGTTACCTGGATTACGGCACATACTCAGTCACGAAGTCCTGAATTTTCACAAATACTTTTCTGTGATCTCTCAGGGACAGCATACGGTGACGACGGTTCCGTTGTATCCGTTTCTGACCGTTCATATTTCAAGGCAATCATGCAGCAGGGAAACGATGAGTACATAGATGATCCGGTTGTTTCCCGTGTAAACGGGAAACAAATAGTGCTGATTGCAAAAGCCGCAAAAAAAGATGGCAGAACGATAGGTTTCTTTGCCGGCACGGTCGACCTCTCTTCCATCAGAGAAATCGTCAGTAACATAAAGCTTGGTGAAACCGGATATGCATGGCTGCTCGCAAGCGACGGTATGGTTATAGCCCATCAGCAGACAGGGCTTGTCATGAAGAAAAATCTCATCAGCGACAAGGAAGAAGAACAAAGCGACCTTTCTAAAGCTGCGGCAAAGATGGTCAAAGGAGAAACCGGTACCGTTTGGGCTAGAAATAACGATGATTCTGAAGATTTCATCACATATACACCGGTCAGCGGAACAACATGGAGTTTCGCATTTGCCGTCTCGGACAGACAGGTACATAAAACGGCTGTCAGCCTCACCAGAAAAATGATTTTGACCGCTCTGATTATCGTAATTATTCTGCTTTTAACCAGCGGCACCATTATTTTTTTTATACTAAGACCTCTTAAGACGGTGGAAAAGACTATAACTGATATAGCTTCAGGAAATGCTGATCTTACGAAACGAATTGCGGTAAAATCGAACAATGAAATAGGGTCGGTTGTCAGCGGATTCAATAAATTTACAGAGAAACTTCAGTCGATTATTGTTGAACTCAAAAAATCTGAAAAAGTACTCACCCTGGCGGGAGAAGATCTTCATGCGGGGACGCAGGATACGGCAGCTGTAATTACCCAGATTCTGGCAAATATCGATTCAATGAGCAATCATATAACAAACCAGTCGGCGGGAGTAGAAGAAACAGCAGGAGCGGTGAACCAGATTGCCTCGAATATATCTTCACTTGAAAATATGATAGAAACACAGGCGTCGGGAGTAACTGAAGCTTCTGCAGCTGTTGAACAGATGATAGGAAATATAGGATCTGTTAATACTTCCGTCATAAAAATGGCAGGTTCTTTCTCGGAACTTGAGAAAGAAGCGTTGGACGGGGCGTCAAAGCAGCAGGACGTCAACGAACGCATCGAACAGATAGAAAACGAATCTGAAATGCTGCAGGATGCAAATACGGCGATTGCGACGATTGCAAACCAGACAAACCTTCTTGCCATGAATGCCGCCATAGAAGCTGCCCATGCCGGAAATGCAGGCAGGGGATTCAGTGTTGTCGCAGACGAAATACGGAAACTCTCGGAGACGGCAACGGCCCAGTCAAAAACTATCGGCGAACAACTGAACAAAATACATGATTCCATCGGCCATGTCGTTTCAGCATCGGAAGAATCAAGTACTGCTTTTACAAATGTTGCAACGGGAATCAAAAATACTGATGAACTGGTAAAACAGATCAAGGGTGCCATGGATGAGCAGCAGGAAGGGTCAAAGCAGATAAGTACTGCGCTTCATTCAATGAATGACAGTACATCAGAAGTGCGCAGTGCCTCATCGGAAATGTCGACAGGGAATCAGGCAATACTAGAGGAAATAACAAAGCTGCAGGAAGCAACGGTAAGCATGAAAGACAGCATGCTTGAAATGAGTACAGGGGCCCGTAAAATCAGTGAAACAGGTACGGCACTCACTGATATCTCAGGTAAAGTCAAGGGATCAATAAAAATGATCAGGGAACAAATAGACCAGTTCAATGTCTGATTTTCAAGAAAAGAAAAAAGTATCTTCCGGGAACGGGCGGGAACTGCTATGATAGGCATATACTATGCTAAATTATACTGACTTTAACACTATTCTTAACTCTGTTCCCAATCCGGTACTGGTACTTTCCCCGGTTTATAATGAGGAAGCAGTAATAACCGACTTCATAATAGAATATGTAAATAAACCGTATCTTGAAACAGTTCGCGGCCATATTGCTGCAGGAGACAGGCTGAAAAGTATTCTTTCAAAACTCATGTCGCCACCGGACTGGTTCAAACTTGCGTCGTATAGTATGAACGATACAAAACCGGTTTCCGTAACATTCCGGGACCAGAAAACAGCCTCCTGTTTTTTAATGACAGTGAGCACAATCAACAAGAAATTCTGTATCTGCGTTCTGACAGATGCACATATATTAAGACTCCGTGAAAAAAACATGGAATATCTTATTATGCATGACAGGCTTACAGGACTTCCGAATAGAATCTGTTTTAATAAATTTCTGGAAACGACAGTCGTCGAAGCTCGTGAAAATAAAACAAAGTTCGGCATACTTCTTATGGATGTCGACAATATGAAAATTCTCAATACGACGCTTGGGAAAACAACCGGAGATCATCTGCTAAAAACAGGAGCTTCAGTCCTTTCCGATCTGGAATGCAATACGATACATTCATTTCATGGAGGTAGTGACAAGTATCTGGTAATTGATTCGGATATTAGTACAAAAGACGAACTCAAGAACCTCTGTGAGCATATATTCAAAATATTCAGAAATATCGGTATAAATGTATCCGCAGGAATTTCGTTTTATCCGGAAGACAGTACAGATCCCGAAACTTTACTGAAATATGCCGTTATTGCCGTACAAACGGCAAAAGAAAGCGGAAAAAATTCACTCCGCTTCTTTAATCCGCGGATGTACGATACTTTCCAGAATCGCTCGGAACTTCAGAAACGCCTTATAAAAGCAACAGAAGATCAGATTTTTGATTTATACTACCAGCCTCAGTTCAACATCCAGGGGAATAGTTTGAGGGGGTTTGAGGCACTGATCCGCTGGCACGACGAAGAATTCGGATGGGTAAGTCCTGAAAAATTTATACCAATCGCAGAAAAAACAAATACGATACTGACTCTCGGCCAGTGGGTTCTCGAGACAGCGATAGGAACGCTCAAACAATGGCAAACCGAATTCAATTTTGAAGGGATTCTGTCCGTAAATGTTTCTCCCGTGCAACTCAAAAGCCAGGACTTTTTAACAGGTGTCTTTACGCTCCTGGAACAGTACGACATCAGAAAAGGTTCTCTTGAAATGGAAATAACGGAAGGGCTCTTTATAGACGATATGCAGGTGACGATACAAAAACTTTTACAGCTTCGGTCGAAAGGTATTCTCATTTCCCTCGATGATTTTGGTACGGGATATTCTTCGTTCAAATATCTGGAACAGCTGCCTATCACAACGCTTAAAATTGATAAAACGTTCATTTCAAATATTGCATCAAAGAAAAAAATAGAAGCGGAAATAACAGCTTCCATTATATCGCTTACAACAAAAATGGGACTTGAAACGATCGCAGAAGGAGTGGAAAACACTGAACAACTTGCAGAACTCAAAACGCTGAAGTGTACAACTGTTCAGGGATTTCTGCTCGGGAAGCCGATGACGAAGAGCTGCTGCGAACCGCTTTTGACAGGAGACCTTCCATTTCTGCTGCAGTCAGAAAAACAACAGGGATGATAAAACAACGAAACAGGACTATCTACTTATTCTGTAATACTGCTGTCAGTTGTTCCAGGTCCGGCATAGCATTTTGAGCTCCCACCTGCTGTATGGTAATGGCACTGCAATACGATGCTGTCTTCAGGCAGTCAGGAATACTCATATTCCGGCTCATAGAATAAATCAAACCGCCGATAAAGGAATCACCGGCCCCGGTCGTTTCCACGACCGGTACGTCAACGGCAGGAAACTCATAAAGGCCTTCTTTTCCGCAATATACGACTCCTTCAGGTCCCAACGTAATACATATGGCAGTCGAAAGTTCTTCCGCAAACTTCGGGATGATTTTCAAGACTTCATTTTTCCCTTTAAATTTTTTCTGCAGATAAAACATTGCTTCCGTTTCATTCAAAACCAGTAAATCACACAGACTGAAATATTTTTTATCAATCGGAACTGCAGGGGCTGCGTTTACGATAATCTTTGCACCTTTTTCATGTGCAGCCGTAATTGCGTATTCCACAACCCCTACGGGGATTTCCATCTGCAGAACAACAAAGGTCTGCTCATCACAATCTTTTAAAGCCGCATCGACATCCGCCGTACAGACTTCGTCATTTGCACCTTTTAAAATCGTGGAAAACAGGGATCCGTCTGCTGCACAGATAACATATCCCTGCCCAGAAGAAGTTACTGTTTTACGGACAAGAGAAACTTCGGCTCCAGATTTTTTTAAACTTTCCAGAAGCAGGGTTCCATATGAATCGTTTCCTACTGCACCGACCATAAAAGTTTTGAGTCCGAGGTCGGCGCACTGGCAGGCCTGATTTGCCCCTTTTCCACCACAGCCGGAATCAATTACTGTTATCTGCTTTGTCTCACCTTTTTTCGGTAGCTCGCGGACGTGAATAAAATTATCATAATTCAGACTTCCGATGACAATGACCCTGTTTTCCATATAGCAAAACCTCTTATGCTGTTTTAACTGATTTTTTGAGTGTAAGCTGCTCCTGAAAAATCTCCAGATACGCGGCAATTGCAATAATAACACCGGTTACAACGTACTGCCAGAAGGTACTTACTCCGATTATTATCAGCCCTATCTTCAAGGCTGCAAGGAATAAAGCACCGATAACGGTTCCAAGAATGGTACCCCGGCCTCCGGCCATTCGCGTTCCTCCGATGGCAGCAGCAGCAATGGCATCAAGTTCATATCCCTGTCCGGTAGCCGGTTCACCGGTTCCCAGATTAGCAAGCATTATCATACCGGCAAGTGCGGCACACATACCGCAAACTGCATAGGCAACCAGTTTAATCTTATTTATATTAAGTCCGGCCAGCTTTGCGGCTTCTTCATTATCGCCGACAGCAGTCAGATAATTTCCGTACCTTGTCCGTTTTAAGAGTATATTCGTTAAAACGGCTACCGCAATAAAAATAAAGACATACACCGGAATATCAAGAAACAGTTTCGCAGAAAGCATTTTCCTGAAGGAATCAGGGATCCCCAATACAGGCCAACCGCCTGTTATGACGTACGCAATACCACGATAGACACTCATCGTAGCCAGTGTCGCTATAAAAGGCTGGAGATTCAGTTTCGTTACAAGAATTCCGTTTATGTATCCAAGAATAATGCCGATTATAAGGCCAAGGATCAGCGCGACAACCGGAGAAATGCCAATAGTTGTCAGTTTTCCTACAATAACAATTGCAATTGCAAAGGTACAGCCAACCGACAAGTCTATCCCGCCGCTTATGATTGCAAAAGTCATACCGATTGCGATAATTCCATTGATAGTTGCCTGTTTTGCAATATCAACCATATTCGCGACGGTAAAATAGGATGCGTTAAGAATAGTAAAAATAACGACGGTAACCAGTAAAGCCAGCAATACGTTTTTTTCCCGCAGTTTTGATTTAGATACTCTGTTTTTCATGATTATCTTTCTCCCAAAGCATAATTAAGAATCTGGTCCTCTTTCAGGGTCCCATCATTATCGAGAATTTTTGTAATAGAACCTTCATACATGACAACAATTCTATCGCTGACAGATAAAATCTCTTTAAGCTCAGAGGATATCATTATAACAGATTTTCCCTGTCCTATTGATTTATCCATCAGTTTGTAAATTTCAACTTTCGTACTGACATCGATGCCCTTTGTCGGTTCGTCAAAAATGAGAATGTCGACATCCGTTGAAAGCCATCTTCCAAGTACAACTTTCTGCTGATTGCCGCCGGAAAGGTTTTTTGTCAGGAAATACGGATCATCAGGTTTTATATTCAGATCTCCAGCCTTTTCTCTGTAATTTTCATATTTCCGTTCGGGAATAATAAAACCGTGTTTTTCATATTTGGAAAGGCTCGAAACAGCAACATTATCAAGATTATTCATAAGCGGCATAAAGCCCTGCGTTTTTCTTTCCTCGGGAAGAAGACCTATACCGTTTTTCAGTGCATCTTCAGTATTTCTGATGGAGACTTTTTTTCCTCCGATACAAACCACTCCCGACGCCTTTTTATCAGCTCCGAATAAAGCCCGCATCAGTTCGGTCCGCCCGGCACCGACTAATCCGAAAAATCCAAGAATTTCACCTTTTCTCAAGGAAAAATTTATATTGTGAAATTTATTTCCCGAAAACTGTTTTACTTCCAGGACAGGTTTATCAGTACCCAGTTTTCCGGTTTTTTCACGATGTTTTTCCAGTACATTCCGACCCGCCATAAGAGAGACAAGTTCTTCTCTATTTGTATCACAAACATTGAGTGTCGTAATATATTTTCCGTCTCTCAGAATAGTTGCACGGTCACAAATCTCAAAAATTTCTTCCAGACGATGGCTTACGTACAGTATTGTATATCCTTTTTCCTTCAATTCACCGATTATTCTGAAAAGTACTTTTGTATCGGAATCAGTCAAAGCGGCGGTAGGTTCGTCGAATGAAATTATTTTTGAATGATGAAACAGCGCTTTTGCTATCTCGACCATCTGCAGCTGCCCTGCGGAAAGTTTAGCAGCGGTGTCTTCCGATTTAAAATCACAGTTCAGTTTCTCAAGAATTTGATTAACGTCACTATTTACTTTTTTATAATCAACAAAGATCCCATGGGAAACGGCCTCATAGCCTAACGTAATATTCTGTCCAACCGTCAAATCTTTTACAGAATTTATTTCCTGATGAACTTTTGAAATTCCCGCCAAAATTGCCTGCCGGGGATTCAAAAAACTTACCGTATCGTCAAACAGCTTTATGGACCCCGAACTCGGTGGAAAAATTCCATGAAGAATATTTAAGAGCGTACTTTTCCCTGCTCCGTTTTCACCGAGCAGCGCGTGAACTTCTCCTTTACGGACTGAAAAATTTACATCATCAAGGGCCCGCACGCCGGGGAATATCTTTGAAATGCCATTGAACTGTATTGCATACTCCATAGCTTAACTCCATAAAATCCTGAAGAATTCAGATAACCGGATTCTTCAGGAACGCATCACAAAAAAATCAGATTTATTTAGTGAACATATTCAGTCGGAACCCACTGGATAATATCAGCAGCATTTTCATCTACATTGGAAGCATCAATGAGCGCCTGCGGCGTCCATACAACCCGCGGGATTTCTTCGCCGTTAAGTTCTCTGACGACGCACTCAACAGCAATCTGGGCTTTATAGAACGGGAACGAACTGATCGTTGCGCTCAATTCACCTTTTCTAATAGAATCAAAGGCTTCTCCGATTCCGTCAACCCCAACGACATAGATGGATTTACCCGATTCTTTTACTGCCTCTTCAACACCTAATGCCATCGTATCATTATTACAGAAGATACCTTTTATCTCTGGGAATGTCTTAATCCATGTTGAAGCGAGTTCCTTTGCTTTATTCCGGTCCCAGTCAGCATTCTGTTTTGCCACAATTTTGATTCCGGGAGCATTTTTTGCCATCCAGTTTTCAAAACCGATAGTCCGCTGCCGGGCGGCAAAAGCTTTCGGCATACCTATAACAATAGCGACCTGTCCCTGTCCGTCTATCTTGTCAGAAATCCAGGCGGCAGCAAGTTCTCCATTCTGATCCGCTTTCGGTCCGACAAAATGAGGACACTGTGCGATAATTCCGTCATTCACATTCATGACCGTAATCCCTTTCTTAAGCGCCGTTTCAACTCCGGGAACAAGATTTCCGTCGGAAATAGGAGAAAGAAGGAGTGCATCATATTTCTGGTTTATCATATTGTTCAGTATTGCCAGCTGCCCCTGTTCGTCGTTTTCACTCATAGCAGCCTGAACTTTTACCGTAAGATTCAGACCGTTTTTCCGGGCGTATTCGGCCGAATATTCATAGCCGCTTTTCAATGTCCGCCAATATTCGTTCGAAAGAGACTTTGCGACCGCACCGAAAACCAGTTCGGAATCCGGTATTTTTACCTCCGGACCAAGCTTTTGTCTGAGCTGTTCTATTGTAACACCGGCTTCATTATCAGGATTAAAACCCGTTGTAGCCGTACCGTTGTCA
>JALCCK010000068.1 GCA_022640795.1 Treponema sp. | reverse complement strand
CTTCCTGCTGCCTGATAAGCAGCTTTGTCAGGAGCTCTTCACGGCTTTCTGCTTTCTCCACCGGAATTTCCACCCGGGCCGCGGCGGCCGTCAGTTTTGACCGGAACATTGCCGTCCGGTTCTGCAGCGACTGAAGTTCGGTCTTCAGCCGGTCCCGCTGCTGTACCGAACCGGTTAAGTTCCTTGCCGCCTGAAGGTATTTTTCGACGAGCGAAAGCTGCGCTGTAAGCCGGCTGATGCGCTGTTCTCCGTTTTTTGCCGCTTCGTTTTTCTGATTCATTTCTGCGGTTCGGGAAAGCAGCTGTGAGGTACGTCCGTCAGCAGCCTTTGCTGAAAGTTCTGCAGCGTTTTTCCGTTCCGCCATTCTGCTGTACTCGTCAGCACTTTTTCTGACAGCGCGGATATATTCTCCGAGTTTTTCAGCCTGTACTGATTGTTCCAGCCGTGCCTTCATTTCATCGAATTGTGTTTTCCGGGATTCCAGCGCTGCTTTCCTGTTTAACAGATTTTCTGCGGTTACGGCCGCATCGTATGCGGTGTTCAGCCGTTCTTTTTCCGCACTGAATTTACGAAGCGATTCATTATACGTGTTCCGGTCGTTCTGCAATGCTGCAATCTCTTTTTCCAGATCAGTCCGTCGTTTTTCCGCCGTTTCCGCATCGAAGTTTTGTGAAAATTCCGAAATCTCTCTGACGAGTGATCGTTCCTGTTCGGCAAATTTGTCACCGGTCTCTTTTGCCTGCAGCGCGATTCTGCTGTAGAGGTCTACCGGAAAGAGCTTTGCAAGCGTGTCGCGGCGTTCCCGGGAACCTTCGTGCAGAAATTCTGCAAAAGCTCCCTGCGGAAGAACAACTATCTGTTCAAATTCCGAGGCGGTGAGTCCGATGATGCCGGCAATCCGGGCATTCGTTTCGACCGTACCGCCGTTGAACAGGTTCCAGTTGTTGTCTGCGTACTGTTCCAGGCTGACGGAAGATGATCTGACCGATTCGTTGCCGTTGCGGTTCCTATACGTTTCGGGAAGCGTACGGTGTACCCGGTATTTTTCGCCGTTTAAGGTGAAGGTAAATTCCACGGATGCGTGTTCATCCTGACCGCTGAAATCGGACCGGAACTGTCGGGATTTGTTCTTCCGGCTGCCGCAGAATTCTCCGTACAGCGCAAAGACCATCGCATCAAAAATGGTCGTTTTTCCCGCTCCCGTTTTTCCGCTGACCAGGAACATGTTTTCTAGTTTTGAAAAATCGACCGTTTCCGAACGGAACGGTCCTATATTCTGCATGATGAGCTGATCCGGTTTCATACGTGCTTCATCTCCCCGTCGGCAAGAGTTTTAAAAATCTTTTTTTCTTTTTTTACCGGTTCCTCGTCTGTCCGGTTATCGCCGTACATATCTTTTATAAAAAGATCGAATATATCGCCGGGGTCGACGCTGTCCGACTGCGTGAGCAATCGACGTCTTTCGGCTGTAATGTCTCCGCTCTGTACCGCCGCGGCCGTCTCCCGCGTAAAAGAAAGCAGATACGGAAAATTCTTTCGTAAAAGCGCCATAGGATTTTCGATAACCGTATCGTCGGTACACTGAATGGCAACATAACAGTCCCGATACTGTTCCAGTCCCGGTCCGGAATAAAACTGTTCAAACGTACCTTTCAGGCGTACGACTTTATGCAGCGGGTGTACCGGTATTCTGCGGATGCTGCAGGCATTGTCTTTGTCTTCCGCGGAAGACAGCGTAACGCTCAGCATGAATTTTTCGGGTATATCGTCGAACGAGTAGGCGAGCGGTGATCCGCTGTACCAGACCGTTCCCGACGTTCCGCACTGCTGTACTTTATGCAGATGGCCGAGTGCCGTATAGGCAAACGGTGTAAACACGTCAGCTGAAACCTGATCGAGCGTCCCCAGACTGCCCTGCTCTGAATCGGAAGAAATTGCTCCGATGGTAAAAAGATGGGCGCAGAGCACCGCCGGCAGGGCAGGCGTACGGGTGCGGTGCGCTGCAAGAATTTGTCTGACTGCTTCCGCTGCAAGATCCTGCTGCTTTCTGAGCGGTACTTCGAAAAGATCCTGCTGCCCTGCATCCCGTTCCTGTTTTTTGATCGAACCCGGAACAAGAAACGGCAGCTGGTAGACGGCCACCGCCTGATTCGTGTTTTCGAGAATGACCGGTTCAGTTATATGATTGCAGTCCGTACAGATGTGGATATGCTCACGGGCCAGCAGCGGTGCCGCAAACGAAAGACGCTGTGCACTGTCGTGATTCCCGGAAAGAAAAAAAAGCTGCAGCTGCGGAAAATTCCGTCGGGTTTCACTCAGAAAATCACTGAAAAGCGTCACCGCCTCGGCTGCAGGAACCGACCGGTCAAAGATGTCTCCCGGTACCAGGAGCGCATCGTACGGTTCGTCTTTTCCGGCTGCAGTCTGCAGTTCGTCCGTAATCTGGTTAAGAAAATGCTGCTGATCTTTAAGCAGCGGCAGTTCGTAGAATACTTTTCCGAGATGCCAGTCGCCGGTTTGAAGAAATCTCATGAATGCTACTATACCATACTTGCGCCGTAAAATACAGCCGGTGCGGAATGCAGCCGCGCAGCAACTGCTGCAGTATTTCCGTCGTTCAGGCTGACGCGCTGCCGGAAAACGGATTCCGCATAACTGGAAAGAGATTTGCGCGCAACTTGAAAAAGAAATGCGCGCAAGTGATGCGCAAATTGTTTACAAGTTATGCGCGCTTTCTTTACAACTTGTGCGCAGCCGTCTTCACAATTGTCCGTACGACAAAACAGGCCGTGTTTCGTTTCAGGAATAGACTGGTTTTGAAACATTCTTCGACTGTTTCCGTTTCGAAACCAGTCTGGTTTACGGGAAATTCTCCGGTTGGTTCCTGACCGGAACACTTTGTTCTGTCATCGTATTCGTTCTTGTTTTTTCCGCTGCCGCATAGTATTATTTAAACTATGAATTTAAACGATAAACGGTTGCATGCCTATACACATACTGATTCAGGAAAGCAGCATCATGAAAAGAAAACCCCTGATCCTGCGTCCGTAACGCCGCCGCACCGTGAAAAAACGGCTTCAGACGTTCTTTCTTCAGAAGGCCTGCTGAAGGTCAGGGATACGGCCTCTTCGCAGGATGGAAAAGAGAGTATTTTCCGCCGGGTTGCGAAATTTCTTTTAATAATCGGTGTTGACGAAGCTGCGAAAATACTTCCGCATCTGACAGAAGAACAGACTGAAAAAATAATTCCGGAAATAGCTTCTATCCGCAGCGTGGAGCCCGATGAGGCATCTGCAATTCTGGCGGAGTTTCAGGCGCTCGTCGTGCGTGCACGGGAGGGAGGAGGAGTTGAAACCGCCCATACGATTCTGGAAAAGGCTTTCGGTGAAGATAAAGCCCGGGAAATGTTTGAAAAAGCAGTTCCGTTTCCTGCAGGCCGTCCGTTTGAGTATCTCGATGATATGGACAGTGAACGGGTGTACCTTTTGCTGAAAGATGAATCCGTTGCCGTTACAGCACTGGTACTGTCTCATTTAAAACCGAAAACCGCCGCAGCTGTAATAACCCGTATGCCGGCAGATGAGAAGACAAAGATTGTATACCGTCTTGCAAAAATGGAAGCTGTTTTACCGGAAGTTCTTCGCCGCGTCGATCATTCCATGCACGAAAAACTGCTTCTGGTAAATACTTCGAAATCTGAGAATCTTGACGGCAGAAATGCGCTTGCGCAGATTCTTAAGAAAATGTCGCCGGAGAATGAACAGTCTATTTTGGGAACATTATCGGAAGAGGACCCGGATCTCGGACAGGATCTCCGCAGCAGACTCTTTACGATTGACGATATACTCGATTCTGATGACCGTTTTATTCAGAATTATCTTCGGAAAATGCAGGACGGTGATATAGCGATACTGATTGCCGGCAAACCAGATGCTTTCCGCCGTAAAATACTTACGAATGTTTCAAAATCCCGGGCCGCTGCTATAGAGGACGAAGAGCAAATTCGTTCTCCGGTTCTTCGAAGAGATAGTGAAAAAATTACCTCCTCCTTTTTTTCAGCCATGCGTCGTGCATTTGAGGCCGGGGATCTTATCGTAAAAGGACGCAGCGATGACATTTATGTATGAACCTGTTATAATTGACACATGTCTGAAATAAAATCATCATTATCGGCCTCCGATTCATACAAAGGTTTTTCCGTGCTTTCTGTCTTTCCAGTCAAAGACTGTGATGCAACAGCCGTGTATCTTCGTCATCAAAAGACAGGACTTGAAGTTTTTCATTTGCTGAATAATGATGAAGAAAATCTGTTTGCGTTTGCGTTCAGAACTCCTCCTGAAGATTCCTGCGGTACGCCGCATATTATAGAACATTCCGTCTTTTGCGGTTCTGAACGGTTTCCTCTGAAAGATCCGTTCGTCACGCTGATGAATCAAAGTATCAACACGTTTATGAACGCAATGACGTATCCTGACCGGACCGTGTATCCTGCTGCTTCGATGGTAGAGACCGATTATTTCAATCTGCTTTCCGTGTATTCCGATGCCGTGTTTTTCCCGAAGCTTGATAAAAAAGTTTTTCTGCAGGAAGGTCACCGGCTTGAAATAGACGAGGATGGAAAAAAATCCATACAGGGTGTCGTCTATAATGAAATGAAAGGTTCCTACTCGTCGTTTGAGGCTGTTTCAACAGAGATCGCTTTCAGAAGCCTTTTGAAAGGTACTGCCTACGAACTTGATTCGGGAGGCGATCCGCTTGAAATACCTTCGCTTACCTATGAAAAATACCGCAAATTTTACGAAAAATATTACCGGCCGGATAATTGTCTGTGTTTTCTGTACGGTAATATTCCTACCGAAAAACAGCTTGATTTTCTGCAGCAGAATTTGCTGGACCGGCTTGAAAAAAAATTTTCTGCAGCAGCCGGTACAAACGGATATCCTTCTGTATCGTCTTTTATAATCGGACGGGAAACGGTCCGGCCGTTTCAGAACCCGATTGTTATCAGGACGACCGGGCCTGCTTCCGAGTCCAGTGAACAGGGTGCTGCGGTTACAATAAACTGGCTCCTTGGTACGAGTGACAATCTGGAACAGCGTATGGAATGTGAAATACTTTCCGAACTGCTCGTCGGCCATGACGGCGCACCGCTGGCAAAAGCCCTTATCGATTCCAGTCTTGGTGACGATATGTCATCGAATACGGGGCTTCTGACGGAAGTACGGCAGATGCAGTTTTCCGCAGGCCTTCGCAATGTCAAAACGGAGGATGTCGGAAAAGTTGAAGGACTTATTTTTTCAGTTCTTGAAAAGCTCTGTAAAAATGGTATTTCAAGAGAGAATATACAGACAGCGCTTACTTCTGTTGATTTTGCAATCAGGGAAATTATCCGTGCGGGCGGTCCGTATTCACTGCAGCTTATGGACAGAGTCCTTAAAGGATGGCTTTATGGTACTTCCCCTGAACATATGCTGGACTATGATGCAGCCTTTGAGAACGTAAAGAACCGTATTTTAACGACTCCCCGGTATTTAGAGTCTCAGTTGAAATCTCTTTTACTCGATAACCGGAGCCGTTCGCTTGTCGTGGTTACTCCCGACCGGCGGTATTCGGAACTGCGTGAGACGAAAGAAAAGCAGCGTACAGACGAACTGGCGGCGGCGGTAAACATCAGCGGGCAGCGGCAGCTGCTGGATGAACTGCACGCTTTTCAGCTGCACAAGGATACCCCGGAAGAGACTGCCTGTATTCCGCACATTCGTCCGTCGGATCTGAATATAAAACTGGATGAAATAAAAACTGATAGTTCTGTTTGTCCGTGCGCTGACGGCGGTACGGTCTCTGTTTTTACTAATACGGAGAATACAAACGGCATTGTATATATCGATGTCGGCTTTCCTGCCGATCTGCTGCCGCCGCAGGATTATTCATATCTGCCTTTTTACACGGTCGCTGCAGTAAATATGGGGTGGGGAACGCTTGACTGGTCGGCAGCGGCGGAAAAGATCGCTTTGTGCTGCGGAGGATTCGGTGCGTCGGTGTATACGGCTTCTGTTCCTGCCTGGCTTGCTTCGGACTCTCTGCCTGATTTTCAGGGAAGAGACTGGGTTTTCTTTCATGTAAAAATGCTTGCCGACAAAACAAAAGAAGCATTTTCCGTACTTTCTGATTGTATTGTGAAGACCGGATTCGATGATATAAAACGGCTGGACGACCTTTCCCGCGAATATAAGAATACTATCGATTCGGCAGTCATTCCCTCCGGACATGTGTTTGCTCTCAGAAGGGCGGCAAGATCGATAAATCACACGAAAGCCGTTACGGAATTGTGGAAAGGCGTATCGCAGCTTTATACGGCGCATTCACTTTGTACAATGGAAAAATCCGCCCTGGCTGACAGACTCCGTAAAATGGATAAAACTATAAAATCCTCCGGCGCCGTTCTGCATGTTACGACTGATGCCGGAACTATGGCTGCCGTAACGTCCCTGTTACCGGATTTTTTGAAAGAAACCGGAATACCAGCGCTGGCTGCAAAAAAGACCGGCACGGATACGAATTTTTTCAGACAAACCTGTATTCCTGATGAAAAAAGTTACGACGCGGAACGACTGCAAATTCTGGATGTTCCCGCCCAGACGGGATTCAGCGCTCAGATAGCAGTTTCTTCTGCCGGTACGCTCAAGGAAAGCGCCGCTGATATTGTGACTGCACATTTACTGTCAAATTCAACGCTTTGGGAAAATATCCGGACTATTGGCGGTGCGTATGGCGCTTTTGCGTCTTCTGACGAGATAGAGCATCTTTTTGCTTTTGCCACGTACCGTGATCCCCATCCGGAAAAATCACTTGACTCTTTTTCCGAGAGTCTGAAGCAGGTTTCCGGACAGGAATTGTCTGCGGAAGCGGTAGAAAAGGCCGTGACCGGAGCCTATGGAAATGAAATACAACCCCGGTCTGCTTCTGCAAGAGGATATACGGGATTCTTACGGAATTTGTATGGAATAACGCAGCGTTACCGCGAAGAGAAACTTGCAGCATTATTGACGGTAACGGCGGATGACATAAAAGCATCCTGCGACCGGATACTTGCGGCTCAGCAGAATAGCAGCGCTGTCATAATTACCGGAAATGGGATGAAACCTGAAAATGTTGCTGGAAAAATTATTAAATTGCCGTTATAATAAAGAAGAGGATAAATATGACAGGAAACAAAGAGAAAAAGTGTCTTGAGCTGATGCGAAAATTGGTTTCTGATGTACAGGGTGCTCCCTATCCCGGTGAAGAAGATGTAAAAGAAGAACTTTACCGGATATGGTATGAACATGCCCAGAGAAGTGCGGAAGATTGTTTTCAGTTCATGGATTCAAATTTTCCTTCTGAGCAGAAACAAATCTCAAAATCTATTGAAAACTTGCTTAAATAAGTACCTCTTTTTGTCCGAAAATACAAATAGGCAGGTCGGTTAGTTTTTATACCTCTGAGAGATTTGCCGGAAAAGTTTGTATCTGGTCGGGGGATATACCTAATGAATTTCTCGCAGAAAACAATTTCCAAAAAAAAACGGTGCATGCTGAAAGGAAAACTGCGGCAGCGCGGATTTGATAAATGGCGTTTTTTTTGTAACGGGCGGAGTCAGACAACCGGGGAAGAACGTTTGTTTTTTTTGGAATTATATCTTTTAAATCCCGGAATATCGCCGGGCATTCCCTGTTTTGAATTTAAAAAAAATTCATCGGTCTCTGCCGCTGAATTGCAGAATGCACTGACCGGTTCTGGTGCACCCGATGCGATAAAAGATACGCCGCGGGCTGTTTCTTCGTATGGTGCTGTCCGTGCCGGAATCCTGGGGCAGAACGGAAAGACCGTCGTCAATTTTTTCCCTGCTGAAGCTTTTAATCCGCTGTATAAATCCTTTGATTTTACTGTCGGCCCGTGCAGTTTTTCGAACGGCGGCCTGAAAGGCGGTGTTACGCTTTCTTCCGAAGAAAATCTTCTGCATCCTGAATATTTCTGTGATTCGGGGATGATTTCGTGGAATCTTCTGTATGAACAGCTGATTGGTTTTACAAAAGGTTTTTCAGGAAAAAAACAACAGTGGTTCCCTGACGGATGCAAGACCGTTTTTAGGGGAAGTTTTTCAGTTGATGACGAGCTCTATACGGTCGTTCCTGACAAATCGTTCGGGTATATGGACCGCAGCTGGGGCGGCAGCTATGACCCCTCCTGGTTCCATATTTCTGCCGCTGAGATGACCAGCATCATAACAGGCCGTAAACTTAAAAATTCCTGTTTTGCGGTGCAGGGGTGCTATACGAACAGACTTTCTGTTGTCTCCATGCTGGAAGATCGCAGTTTTGTATTTAATGCCGGGGTAAAGTCGCACAAATATTTCGTAACATGGGAATGCACGCAGATTCCGGAAGATACGGACGAAGAAAAACTCCACTGGTCTGTCAGTGTCCATGATCGGAATACGGTAATCGATATCGATCTTTTTTCCAAAACGGACGAGCTGTGTATGGGTATGTACGAAATACCGTCGGGCGGCCGGCTTCTGCAGGTGCTGCGCAGCGGATCTGCGGACGGAGAGATCAGGTATTATAATAAAATAAAAAAGAATCTGGAACTTATTGAACATGCCCATATTTCAAACGCAGTCTGCGAATTCGGTGCAATGGAGAAACCGGGAAAATAAATTTGAATTCCTGCTGCTTCCTTAGTAAATTTGAAGTATGAATTACGAACAATTTACTCTTAAAACGCAGGATGCGCTGCAGTCGGCAAGTGCGCTTGCGCAACAAAAAGATCATAGTGAAATAGGCGCAGAACATCTTTTGCTTGCGTTATTACAGCAGAAGGATGGTATCGTTCCACCGCTTGTAGAACGAATAGGCGTCCCTGTTTCTCATCTCGTTGACGAAACAGATCAGCTTCTCGAATCCTATCCGACTGTCACCGGAAATACGCAGATGGCACTTTCCGGCGAGGCTCAGAAAATTCTTGCAAAGGCCGAGCGTGAAATGGCTGATCTTCATGATGAATATCTTTCGACTGAACATATTCTTCTTGCAATGTCGAAATCAGACGGCAGGGCTGGAGATTTGTTACGGAAAAGCGGGATTACCCACGATGCCATTTTATCGGCCTTGAAATCGGTTCGCGGGCAGCAGCGTGTTAATTCCCAGGATCCTGAATCGACCATGCAGGCGCTCCAGAAGTATACAAAAGATCTTACAGCTCTTGCACGTCAGGATAAAATTGATCCGGTCATCGGTCGTGATGAAGAAATCCGCCGGGTTATGCAGGTCCTGAGCAGAAGAACGAAAAACAATCCCGTACTCATCGGAGAACCGGGTGTCGGGAAAACGGCTATCGTTGAAGGACTCGCCCGCCGTATTGCAACGGACGATGTACCGGAAAGTCTGAAGAACAAACGGCTTCTGGCACTCGATATGGGTTCGGTCGTGGCAGGTGCAAAGTACCGGGGGGAATTTGAAGAGCGGCTCAAAGCTGTTATCAACGAAGTACAGAAAAGCGAAGGTCAGATTATATTATTCATTGATGAACTGCATACGATTGTCGGTGCGGGTGCCAGTGAAGGTTCCATGGATGCTTCGAATTTGCTGAAACCGGCGCTCGCGCGGGGAGAACTTCGTGCTATCGGTGCGACGACACTGAATGAATACAAAAAATATATAGAGAAAGACGCTGCGCTCGAACGCCGTTTCCAGACGGTTATGTGCCGGGAACCGTCTGTCGAAGATACTATCGCCATACTCCGGGGACTTCGTGAAAAATATGAAATACACCACGGTGTGCGCATAAACGATGAGGCTCTTGTTGCTGCTGCGGTTCTTTCGAATCGGTATATAACGAACAGATTCATGCCCGACAAGGCTATAGATCTTGTCGACGAGGCTGCCAGCCGGCTTAAAATGGAAATCGAAAGCCAGCCTACGGAACTGGACCAGGCGGAACGAAAAATTCTGCAGCTTTCTATAGAAAAGCAGTCGCTTGCAAAGGAAACCGATCAGGCATCGAAAGAACGCCTTGAAAAACTGGAAAAAGAGCTTGCAGAGACGACGTCCCGGCGTGATGCTATGAAACTTGAGTGGCAGAACGAAAAGGCGGATATAGATAAATCGCGGAAACTCAAGGAAGCTCTGGAACAGGCCCGGTTTAATGAAGAAAAATATACCCGCGAAGGTAATCTCGAAAAAGCTGCGGAACTTAAATACAGCAGAATTCCCGAGCTTGAAAAACAGCTCGAGACATCAGTAAACGTAGAGAAAGCTGCGGCGTCGCCTGAAAATGAGGAACGGCAGTCGCTTTTGCGTCAGGAGGTTACGGAAGAAGATATTGCACGGGTTGTCAGTACCTGGACCGGAATTCCGGTCAGCAAGATGCTTTCAAGCGAAAAGCAGAAATATTTACAGCTGGAAACAGTTCTCCATAAACGGGTCATAGGACAGAATGAAGCAGTTCAGGTCGTTTCCGATGCAATCCGGCGGAACCGGTCCGGTTTGAGTGATCCGAACAGACCGCTCGGAAGTTTTCTTTTTATCGGTCCGACCGGTGTTGGTAAAACGGAACTGGCAAAAACCCTGGCGGACTTTCTCTTTAACGATGAAAAAGCTCTTACGAGAATCGACATGAGCGAGTACATGGAAAAATTCAGTGTTTCCAGACTGATCGGTGCGCCGCCCGGCTATGTCGGATACGAGGAAGGCGGTCAGCTGACTGAAGCTGTCCGGCGGCGGCCCTATTGTGTTATTCTGTTCGATGAAATAGAAAAAGCACATCAGGATGTCTTCAATGTATTACTGCAGGTTCTGGATGACGGCCGTCTTACCGATGGACAGGGACGTCTTGTCGACTTTAAGAATACTATTATTATTATGACAAGTAATATCGGAAGCGATTTGATTCTTGAGGCTGATACACCGGATAAAATGACTGATGTTAAATTAAAAATCAGTACTTTGTTAAAATCGACGTTCCGGCCTGAATTCCTGAATCGTATTGATGAGATTGTTATGTTCAACCGGCTGGACAGGAGCTGTATTTCCGATATTGTAAAGATTCAGCTTGGCCATGTGATTGACCGCCTGAAAGACCGGCGGATAAAAATCGAGTTTGACGATAGTGCGGTTCAGTTCATAGCCGAAAAAGGATATGAACCGGCATTCGGTGCACGGCCGGTTAAACGCGCTGTGCAGACATACGTTGAGAATCCGTTGTCCAGAAAACTTCTGTCGGGTACGTATGATGAAAACAGCTCGATAAAGGTTTCTGCCGGTCCTGACGGCAACAGTCTCCTGTTTACCTGATCTGCGCCCGGCCGCCGGCTTTATTCCGGTAAATGCGGAGTGCCGGCTGCCGGGTAATCTGTTATCGTATAGGATCCAGTGCTGCTGAGCGTATCGGCAAGAAAAGGCAGTACATTTCCTATTTTTTCTGTCAGTTTCCACGGCGGATTTACTACGATCATTCCGCTTCCATAAAGCCGTGGAATTGCGCTGCCGATGGAACCCCGGAGTGTGGTTTCCTGATGCGATTCTTTTGTATGTACCAGGAGTTCAAAATTTAAAACAGGCGGCTGTTTTTTTCCCTGTCCGGCTGCTGTGAGTATGGTACGCTTCAGTGACGCTATTTCAGCAGATCGGTAATTCAGAAGCGGATACCACAAAACAAGAATACCGTTTGACCATTTCCGGTGAACGCGTGCAAATACTTCTGCGGCTTTTTCATAATCGGAGCTGTCTTCATAGCTCGGATCGGTAAGAACGATTCCGCGGGCTGTTGCCGGTGGTGTCAGTGCCTCCAGGGCTTCGTATCCGTCTCTGTAATGAATATGCACCTGTCCGGAATTTCCGCCGGAACTGTTTTCCGTCGTCGTCCGGTACAGAAGCGGCAGTTTCATGTTCCGTTTCAGGCACGCTGCTTCTGCAGGGTGCAGTTCGCAGAGAATACAGGTGTCTCCGTGCCGCATAAGACAGCGTTCTATTTCAGGAGACCCGGGATAGGTGTTCCTGTTTGCATAGGAAGCCGTAATTGCAAGGTATGTTTTCAGCTCAACGGGCACCCGGCTGCTGTCCGTCCCGGATTCTGCAGCGAACGTAAGCAGTCGTTTTATACCGGCGCGGGATTCTCCTGTCTTGAGGGAAAAAGGATCATCAAATGAATAGCGTCCTGCGCCTGCGTGAGTATCTATAATAGTAAACGGTTTATCCTTCTGCCGTAATTGTTCGAGAATCAGAACCAGCGTTTCATGTTTCAGAATATCAGCGTGATTACCTGCATGAAACGCATGTCGGTAACTGAGCATTATTCGCCGTCGTAAGCAGCCGCATCTATGGCGGTACGTTCATCTTCCGTGAACGGGGCTGCTTCAAGTATTTTACAGTTCTCCGTAATCTGTTCGGGTTTTGAAGCTCCGATGAGTACACTGGTGATATCGTTATCACGGAGAATCCATGAAAGTGCCATCTGTGCAAGCGTCTGTCCTCTTGCGTCTGCTATCTCATCAAGTTTTTTTATTTGGGCAAGCCGTTCCTCTGTTAAGTCGCTTTTGTGAAGGAACTGACTTTTCTTTGCAATACGGCTGTCTTCCGGGATTCCTCCAAGATATTTTCCGGTAAGAAGACCCTGCGCAAGCGGACTGAAACAGATAAGTCCTATGCCGTTCTGGCCTGCATACGTTTTTAACCCTTCTTTTTCTATATGCCGGTCAAATATATTATACCTGACCTGATTCAGAACGAACGGGCAGTGGAGCTCTTTCAGAATCTTTACTGCTTTGACGGTCGTTTCCCTGTCATAATTCGATATACCGGCGTACAGTGCTTTCCCCGATTTTACCGCCTGATTGAGTGCTTCCATTGATTCTTCCAGCGGAGTATTTTTATCCATCCGGTGATGATAAAAAATATCGACATAGTCGAGTCCCATACGCTTCAGGCTCTGATCAAGACTTGCCAGCAGATATTTTCTGCTTCCGCCGTCGCCGTACGGGCCGTTCCACATGAAATAGCCTGCTTTTGTCGTTATAACAAGTTCGTCGCGATACGGTTTAAAATCTTTCGCATAAATTCTACCGAAATTTTCTTCAGCACTTCCGGCTGCAGGACCGTAATTGTTCGCAAGATCGAAACAGGTTATACCGGCGTCGAAAGCGGTACGGCACAGAGCCCGCATGGTATCGAAATTTCCCGCATCGCCAAAGTTATGCCAGAATCCGAGAGAAATGCGCGATAGCTGTAAGCCGCTGCTGCCGCAGCGGGCATAGTGCATTTTTTCATAACGGTTTTCTTTCGCCGTGTATACATCGTATTCCATGTATGTCCTCCTGATGTTTCTGCTGTTATTTAAGTGTGTCGATTTCCTGCAGCCAGATTGCCGCGCTCGCATCACTCGGCATTCGCCAGTCGCCTCTCGGAGACAGATTAACCGTTCCGACTTTCGCACCGTCGGGCATACAGGATCGTTTGAACTGCTGGGAAAAAAAGCGCGAATAAAAGTTTCGGAGCCATTTCAGAATAGTATTTTTTGAATACATCTGTCTGTTTTCAGTACAAAATGCTTTTTGGGCCAGATAGTATATTTTTGCCGGAGAAAAACCGAATCGCAGAACATAATAAAGAAAAAAAT